>SBGI01000198.1 GCA_006227015.1 Gammaproteobacteria bacterium | reverse complement strand
GCTAATTAATTAGCCGCTTTTTTATTGGGGAACCTGTTGGTCAGAGCTTAGCTCTTAAACAGCTCACTGGTGCGGGCGGCCATAATGAAGTCATTGCGGTGCAACCCACGAATTTTGTGACTCCACCATGTCACGGTGACCTTTCCCCACTCAACCAGAAGTGCAGGGTGGTGACCAGCGGCCTCGGCTATTTCTCCGACACGGTTGGCGAAGGCCATGGCATCCACAAAGTTGGCAAAGCTAAAGTGCTCTTCCAGTTGCTTGATACCATCACGTTCTTCAATAACCCAGCCAGGAAGCTCCTTTAATAATGCTTGCGCTTCCTCCCAGGTCACGGTTGGTGCGCCCGCTCGGCAGGCTTCACATGATTCTTTGGCGATAGTCACAAAAGCCTCCTATGTGTTTTGTTATAGGCAGTTTTTAGGTTTGGGAAGCCCCGCCAGACGAGCTACCGACTTTGCTGGGCTTTCCGGGAATAGCTGCATTAAATAGATACTGCGGCCCTTGCTGAGATCAAGGTGATCTGAAACGTAGCGGGTTAGGGGACGCATGGATGGGGAGAAGCCGAAATCGGCATAAAACTCACGAGCCACCCGGAGGATTTCCATGTGGGCTTCAGTGAGTTCCAGATTGTCTTCAGCCGCCAGCTGCCTGGCGGTGAGTTCCGTCCAGGCAGGCAGCTTGTCGAGATAGTTAACCGATGCCTTTTCCACCAGGGGTATCAGTCATTACTGAGGCCGATCAGGCTGAGCAGGCTGGTGAAGAGGTTATAGATCATCACGAAAAGTGTGACCGTTGCAGAGATATAGTTGCGCTCGCCACCATGGATAATGGCACTGGTCTGCCACATGATGATGCCGGCTGACAGGAACAGGAACATGCACGAAACCGCCAGAGCGAGCCCCTGAATTTGCAGGAAGACATTGGCAATGGCAGCAACAAATGCCACCAAAACCCCTGTCATCAGGAAGCCGGTCATAAAGGAAAGTTCTTTGCGTGTGATCAGCACGTAGGCCGAACAGCCGGCGAAGATCAACGCTGTGCCGCCCAGAGCGGTCATGATGGGCTCAGCGCCGGATGTTGCAAGATAAAAACTGAGTATGGGGCCCAGAGTGAAACCCATCCAGCCGGTCAGGGCAAATACCCAGAACAGCCCTGCAGTGCTGTTTTTATTCTTTTCCACCATCCACAGGCAGATAAAGTAGGGGAGCAACATCCACAGCCCCATAAAGGGCGCGTTGATAGCCATTGCTACGCCGCTCATAACAGCACTAAAGGCCAGCGTCATTGCCAGCAGCGCATAGGTGTTACGCAGTACTTTGGTAGCTGCGGGGTCCAAGGTCGTCGATACAACAGCCTTTTCAATTGACATGGTAATGATCCTCATTCCACAAATTTGCAAATTGGACCCATCTTACAAGGTGTAAGTTTCAAATCAATGCCCGTTTCAGTTATTTATTATCGGCGAAGAAGTCCAGAATGGCCTGCTGTTGTGCGAGTCCATCCTGATAGCCAAGCTCAAGCAGCTTGCGGCAGAAGCCCTTGGAAAACAGCAGGTAACTCGCCGCGTTAATACCGCCGCCCCGCGCAGTAGCACCGGTTATACGCAGAAACAGGCGTACACTTTGCGGCAGCTCCTCCAGATGTTCCACCGCAATGCGATTGATTGACTGGGATGGATGAATGGCTAGGGATTTTATGGGTTGCAGATCAGATAATCCCAGCCGTTCCCGCTCGGGAGCCGTCATGCTTCCAGCCAGCCTGGTTATCTTTTCCAGTGTTTCCAGGTCGCTCTCAATACTGTCGATAAAGGCACTGTTAAGCATATGCCCCATAATTTGAGCGATGGAGGGGGAGTGATCTGAAGTGGGGGTAACGGGTCGGTGGTTCGCTACCAGGCTGTCGCTAACCCCGATGATAAACACCTTTTTCGCGCCCATGCGTAGTGCCGGGCTTATGGGTTTCAGTTGACGTAGTGCCCCATCACCAAAATAGTTGTCACCGATTTTCATGGCAGGAAAAAGCACCGGGATGGCGGAGGAGGCCATCAAATGATCAATGTTCAGGTCGGTGGGCAGACCACGTTGACGGGTTTTCTGCCAAGGCTGGATACCTTCCTTCCCTTGAAAAAATGTAACTGACTTACCCGAGTTATAACTCATGGCGGTGATGCTCACTGCATCCAGCTCACCGTTGGCAATGGCTTCCTTGATATGCCGAAAACGAATGTAGTTGTCCAGCAGGTCACGCAGGGGAGTGTTGTCCAGTAGTGCTTTGGGTTTGCCGATGGCGTAGCCGCTGTGAAACAGGGATAGCAGCATGTTCAGGCTGTTTTTTGCGACGCCGAGAAAGTCCGTGCGATAAACCTTTTCAGCATCCAGCTGTCGCCAGATCGCTTCAAGTTTTTTGATGCGTAAGCTAAAAGGCCCGGCCCTGCCCGCAATGGCCAGGGCATTGATGGCCCCGGCTGAAGTGCCACAAATAATCGGGAAAGGGTTTTTTGTGTCACGGGGCAGGGTTTCTGCAACCGCGCGCAGCACGCCCACCTGGTACGCAGCCCTGGCGCCACCTCCGGTCAGTACAATCCCTGGTTTTACTGCTTGTGAATTATTTTTTGTCATTATTGTATATATCGGCGCAGATCCCTGTTTTTTGTACCAACACTGTGAGCTAATTTGTTTCTATTCTGGGGTAGTTTGCTCCTAGCGCCAAGTCCCGCTGCACTGGTGTCCATGAGTAAACTGCCGAACTGATAGCAGTTTATACTGATTAGAGTTGTCTTTAAGGAATTGGTGACAGGGACGTTCGCCGTGTACACAAGCTATTGTTTTGCTCTTGGCATCTTTGTGGTGGCATATTGGCCAGCCCTACCTGGTGCTATTGCCACTTCCTTGTTGCTCGTACTCGGTGGGGCAAGTTTCCTTTACCGTTTTAGATCCCTGGCCTGGTTATTGTGGGGCATGTGCTTCGCTATTTACTGGGGGCATTCCAGTCTTTCCAGTCAACTACCGGACTCTCTGACACCATCGGATCATCTAGTGACAGGCGTTATTCAGGGTATGCCGGTCAATGATGGCAATCGTCAACGATTTAATCTGAAAATCCTGGAGTCAACTTCCTCCCCGGAGTTACGACGGATTCGAATCAGTTGGTATCAGCCGCAAGTAGAGCTACAACCGGGTCAAGTCTGGAAATTACTGGTTCGTTTGCGCCGACCGCGGGGAAACATCAATCCCGGCGGTTTTGATTATCAGGCCTGGCTGATGAGAAACGATATCTCGGCAACCGGTTATGTCCGTGAATCGCCCCAAAATCGCCTGTTGCATACAGTGGGTTCAATTGATTCGCTCCGCTTTCGGCTGCGGGAAGCCATCCTCTCTTCGCCCCTGAGTGAACAATCCAGAGGTTTGATTATTGCGCTGACCCTTGGGGATCGTTCGCTAATCAGTGCAACAGCCTGGCAACGCCTGACACAGTTTGGATTGGTGCACCTGCTTGTTGTCTCCGGGTTGCATATCGGACTAGTGGCGGCAATAGGCTATTGGGTAGGTTCGACACTGGTACGTGCAGTCATGGTGTTTGGTGTTACGGCTAACTCGGTTTATGGCGGCGCGATGATGGCACTGCTGTTTGCTATGGGGTACAGCTTGCTGGCCGGGTTCAGTCTGCCCACACAGCGTGCCCTGGTTATGATTTCGGTGGCTATTGGCGGGGTATTGCTTAACCGGCATTTGTCAAAATCCAATGGCTTTGGTCTGGCCCTGGCCGGGGTTACCGTAATCGATCCCCTGGCAGTATTGAGCGCCGGTTTCTGGTTATCCTTTGGGGCGGTGGCCGGGTTGTTATGGCTCGTGCCATGGGCCGCCAACTTGTCTTGGGGGTGGCGTGCACTGCGGGTTCAGTGGCTGGTGTTTCTGGTACTGTGGTTACCACTGGTTTTCTGGCAGCTGCCCATCGCCTGGCTATCGCCGCTGGTGAATCTGCTGGTTATCCCCTGGATCGGTTTCCTGGTGGTGCCAGTCTGTCTCATGGGTACAGTCATTTCCTTGTTAAGCAGGGATATGGCATTTCATTTGTGGGCGGTGGCCGGGTGGCAGCTTGATCAGTTGATGACATTGCTGGGTGGCATCAGCATCCCCCGTTGGCTTCCACTCTATCCACTCTGGCCGACAACTCTCATCAGTGCTTGTCTGCTGGCGGTGCTTGCTCTCTTACTACTTCTACCCAGGGGTCTTTCCGGTCGATGGCTCATCGTCCCCTTGCTGGTTGCACTTTTCTTCTTTCCCAACAACAACCCCGACCCTTTGTCATTGACGGTACTGGACGTGGGGCAGGGTTTGTCTGTGGTGGTAAGAACCCGAATGCATACCCTGGTCTATGATGCGGGTCCTGCCCATGGCAAACAGTTTGATACCGGTACTGCCGTTGTCACTCCTTATTTGCGTCGACAGGGAATAACCGGGGTAGACCGGTTGATCATCAGCCATGGGGATAATGATCATGCCGGAGGTGCATCCGGTCTCAATAGTCTGATTCCGGCCAGCGATGTACTGGTGGGAGATACTCAGTCTGATTATGACATGCCAGTCAGGCCGTGTCGGGCAGGAGAATCATGGCGCTGGGACGGTGTGGATTTTGAGGTGCTTCACCCTTCACAACGCAACCAGGACAGTGACGGAAATAACCGGTCCTGTGTGCTGTTGGTTCGATATGGTACAGAGCAGATTCTGTTGACCGGGGACATAGAGACATCAGCGGAGCGGCAACTGCTGGCTTCGAACAAGGACTTGGCTGGCCCTATACGGGTGTTACTGGCCCCCCATCACGGTAGTCAGACATCCTCTTCGCAGCGCTTTGTGACAGCCTTGTCACCACAGCATGTGGTTTTTTCGGCGGGATATCGTCACCACTACGGGCATCCTGCAGAGGCTGTTCAGGAACGTTATCGTGTTGCGGGAGCCACATTGTGGAATACCTCAGAGCAAGGTGCGCTCCAGTTTAGCTGGTCAACTACAGGGAATATTGAAGTGACTACGGGGCGCGCTGACAGGCGCCGTTACTGGTACTAATCCCTGATTTGTAGGTGTCGGGTTTTCCAAAATGTGAAGGGGGTGTGAATTTTGCCCACAGAGGCCGGTGGTTTGGTATGGAGCATGAATTGATTATGGTAAAGTCCTGAGCATTCTGATGATTGGGGAACGGGTGTGTACGAGTTAATCATAGCGGGTGGCTGGTTAATGCTGCCCATCATTCTTTCTTCCATTGTGGTGATTGCCATTGCTTTCGAGCGTTACTGGACATTGCGCCCCGCCAAGGTGGTCCCTCCCACATTGCTCGGCCAGGTGTGGCACTGGTTAAAGCAAAACCAGTTGACCAAAGAAAACATTCACCAATTGCGATCATCATCCCCGTTGGGCACGATTCTGGCCGCCGGAATCAGCAATTCAGCGCATGGTAGAGAAGTCATGAAAGACAGTGTCGAAGAAGCGGCAGCCCAGGTTATTCATGAATTGGAAAGGAATCTGGCGCCGTTGGGCACCATTGCGGCCATCGCTCCTTTGCTGGGGTTGTTAGGTACTGTCATCGGCATGATTAAGGTCTTCACCGCTATCATGATTGAAGGAACCGGTAATGCCGGTGTGCTGGCTGGAGGGATATCCGAGGCGCTGATTACCACGGCTGCCGGGCTCACAGTGGCGATCCCGGCGCTGGTTTTCCATCGTTTCTTTGAGCGTCGCGTGGATTCACTGGTGGTGGAAATGGAAGATCAGGCCGTCAAGCTGGTGGATGCGCTACATGGCGACCGGGTTTTCCGTTCCGAAGAAGGCGCCAACGGGTGAAATTTCGCAGACAGCGAAAAAATGACCAGGGGGTGAATCTGACGCCACTGATCGATGTGGTGTTTCTGCTGCTGATTTTTTTCATGGTATCCACGACCTTTACCAAGGAATCTCACCTGGTGCTGGATTTGCCCGAGGCAAATGGCAACGTAGAAGAGACTCCGCCACAACAGATCGAAGTGTTGATTGGCCGGGAGGGTGACTACAGCATCAATGGCAAGCCGCTGATCAATCGCCAGATCGAGACATTGATGAAAGCGTTGGATGAGGTCTCCCAGGGAAACTCGAACACACCCCTTACAATTACCGCCGATGCCAATACTACCCATCAGGCGGTGGTTACAGCCATGGATGCAGCAGGTAGAATGGGCTTTGTACATCTCAAAATAACCACAAAACAGCCTGACAAAGATACCTGAGGAGTCATAGTGGCGAAGTCCGTCCCCGATACCGAACACCCTGAGATGTCCGGTTTGCAGGTCTATTTACGTTTGCTTTCCTATCTCAAGGGCTATGTCGGCATCTTTTTGCTGAGTATCCTGGGCCTGATTCTGTTCTCCTCCATGGAGATCGCCTTTATTGATCTGTTTGGTTACACCGTCAATGCCATTAACACCCTTTCGGGGGATGAAAGTGCTGCGGGCGTCGCAGCCCTTGATCTGGGCAAGGGGTCGACCACCTGGATAGCCAGCTTTCTGGGTGGTGAGGATGCTGTCCAGGACACCCGCTGGATCATTCCATTGGTCATGTTCATGATCGCTATTGTGCGCGGCATCGGTTTTTTTGTCGGCGGTTACTGTATGGCCTATGTGACCCAGATACTGGTGCATAACCTCAGGATCAAACTGTTTAACAAGTACACACGTCTGCCCAGTGAGTTCTTTGATACCAACATGTCCGGACACCTGATTTCCCGGGTCACATTTCATGTGGCTCAGGTGACTCAGGCGGCCACCAGTTCCTTAAAAATTATTATTCGTGAAGGGGCGTTGGTGGTCGGTCTAATCGGCTATCTGTTCTATTTAAACTGGCGGCTGGCTGCTATCTTCGTCATCGTACTGCCGGTAATCGGCATGGTGGTGGGCTTTATCAGCAAACGCTTCCGGTTGTTGAGTCGTCGCATACAGACCTCGGTGGGCAATGT
>SBGI01000120.1 GCA_006227015.1 Gammaproteobacteria bacterium | reverse complement strand
TTGAGGGCGTTATCCACCAGCTCCTTGGCGCTGTCCCTGCTCTGGTAGAGCAGCGCTAACTCACCCTGTTTGGCCAGAGAGCCCGCAACCTGCAAGCCCTGCTCGACCTGACGATCGCGAAATATCTGACTGGAAATGTTGCTGACAGCGAGAGAGGTAATCAGCGCCATGAACAAAACGCCAACGACAAATATGAGCATCAGCTGATGCCTAAATTTCATTTTATCGGCAGATTTGTTCACGTAGCGATTCATGAAAAAGCGGTTACCTGGCGGGCAGGATCAGGTCGACTTGTTCCCTGACATCATTGGAAAAGGAAATGCCCAGATGGCTTCCTGTCCTTTCATTGACCGCCAGAAGGACATCCCTGAGGGGATGCATGGTTGGCTCAGCATTCTTCGCCAACACCTCGTTGGCAATTTTTCCAAGGCTTGCACCCATTTTTTTATTATCTGGATACACTGCAAATAAAGCCCCATGTTTTACATGCAGGGGGTTGGAGGAAAACACCACCAGGTTTTTGTTCCAGGCAGCATCCAGTAGCAGTGAAAATATCGCACTGTTCACATAGGAGCCATCCTGAAGTATCCAAACTGCATCACCTGAATTGGCCTTCTCCAGCATCTCAGCGTAAATGGAAGCTGCTGCCCTGATATCTTCAGCCAGATAGACAATCAGCTCAACATTCCTTTTTTTCAAATACTCAACGGCCCCCAATAGCTGCAAGTCTTCACCACTGGATTTCTGAACCACATGAACGCGCTTGACCCCGGGGGAGAGCACTAACAAACGGTCGAGAATCACTTCCGGGTCGGGAATCATGACAATACCCGGATACGCATACTCCCCGCTATTTACCGCTCCAAGCACCAGCGGCGGACGGTTTTCCAGCGCATTCGCCGTCAGCAAACTGCGCTTACCCAGGGCAAGAACAATATCCGGTTTTTTTCGACTCACTTCCAGCTGTAGGCTGGTCTTTTCATCCAATTTAACAAAGGTTGTATCGCCCTTAAAACCACTGCGCGCACCTTCAGAAATATCTTCAAATACCTTTGAAAATGGAGCTTTGACTTCAGGATACAGCACCATGAGCTCAGCGCTCACGCTTTTGCTGCTAAGCCCGGAAGTAAAAATAACAATAAGCGGCAGGAACAGTCTGGCAAGCCAACTGCCCCACCCACTATTAAGGTATGGATTGTGTTTAATCATCCTTGTGCTCTGCTTAACCGCTAACCTGCAGTTTTCCCTAGAATCGGTAACGGATTTCACCCATTACAGTTTGCCCTGCCAGCGGCAGGTCGTCATATATCAGTGGGCCAAAGTCAGAATTTTGGGTTGGCTCCCTGGCATCTTCATCAAATACATTTTTGACGATGAGTGCCACATCGATATTGTTCCAGAGTGACTTGCGACGGAGGGTTAAATCAACAAGTGCGTAGTTATCAATATCGGAACGTGGATCTCCACTGGCACGATTGCGATCCATCACCCAGTTAGCCTGCACATTCATAAACCAGTGGGGCAGGAACTCCCAATCAGCCTGTATATAGACCTGCTTTTCTGGAGAATTGGCGGCATCTTTATTGAGATTTTTGTCCTCTGATTTCTGCCAGGCATGATTTCCGATCAACTCCAGTTTTTCTGTAGCCTGCCAGCGAGCCTCAAACTCCAACCCGTTGCCTGTTTGCTCCCCGGCATTCTGCGCCTGACTTCCACCAGGAGCCGGAACAAACTGGATAATATCTTCCCATTCGTAGTAAAACGCATTTAGATTCAAAGTTAGGTTGTAACTAGCCCGGTAATCAAAAGCCACTTCGTAGCTTTTAAGCTCCTCAGGGTCCAAGTCAGCATTACCCTGAAACAGTGGATTAAACAGCGCCCGGGTCTGAGCAAACGAAGGTGCTCTAAAAGCTTCACCATAGAGAAACTTGGTGGTCAGATTTCGAGTTGTAGACCAGACCAGTGCGAGGCGCGGATTCACCGTATCTCCAAAATCAGAGTAATGGTCGTATCGGATACCAGCCGTTAGCTCCCAGTCATTGGCGAGCTGCCAGACATCCTGGACAAAGAAATAGTTATTTTCTCGCTCGTCTTCGGTGAGAAAGGCAAAGGGTGTGTCGCTTACATCAACGATGGGATCGCCAGGCATGATTGGCAACCCGTCATCGGGGTTAATGCCATAGTTCTTTGACTCTTTGACTTTGTACAGATCGCCATAATAATAACCAGCACCAAAACCTATCTCGTGTTTCTGAATACCCCGGTAAAAACTCGTAATATTAAAACGCGAATGACGCTCATAAACTTCGGGGCTTCCAATCACTCCATCCGGAAACCCACCTGGAAAAGTAGGAAAAAATCCGGTAAAAAACGGACCTGTTGAGCCAGGGGGGTACAAAACCAAATCTCCTTCAATCTCTTGTGTTGTACTAAGATGACTGACCTGAACTTTCAAAGATAAATCATTTATCAATTCTTCTGTTTCATAGGTCAGATCCGCGTTAATACGTTTACTGGACACCCCATTTCCATCAACCAGAGCTTGAGAAATCCCAGCCCCATCACCACCGTGGCTTCTTACCTGCGCGCCAGCTCTTGCTGTAAAATTGTGGTAAACCAGTTCCAGGCGGGCATCATAATTTTCCCGTTGCATATTAACTGATCCTGGAGCATTGGAAGCGCTTGTAAATGTGAAAGAGTCAAGGACACTCTGTGCATCTGACTCAATAATTTCATCAAAGCCATCGGTTTTCAGGGCCTCGAAGATACCGTAAAACTTTACATCTCCTACAGCACCACTCTTGCTGACCCAATACTCCTTCGTATTGTGTGTACCGTATCTTGCGCCAGCCTCAAAATGGTCTTCGCCATTAGCTTCATGGGTAACAATATTAATGACTCCCGCAAACGCATCGGCGCCATAAAGCGCAGATCCGGGACCTCGAATTACTTCTATTCTTGATATAGCCTGAACAGGCATACCACCCCACCCCAAATTTCGATCCCCTTGAAACAGGTTGGTAATCGGAATGCCGTTAATCAGCATCAAAACCTGTGGATTGAAGTCCGCATAGATTCCGCGGAATGTATAAATGGAGTTATAGCCATTTGTCCCTCTGGCAACATGCAGGCCCGGAATAGTTTCCAACACCTCATCAATATCACGAGCGCCCATTTTCTCAATTTCTTTCGCCGTAACCACTGAGGCAACCGCTGGAGCTTTTGCGATAGGCTGAGTCATCCCCGTTGCAATACTGATAAATTCTTCCCCACCATAGAGCGACATCAGATCCATATCTGAAGCTTCACCAAAATCATCAGCAAAACACCCTAGCGTGACGAAAAAAACCGTTCCCACATACCATCTGCACTTCATAATCTTGCCTCCCACTTTCTAGTTTCTGCGTGGCCAATACTCTTCACGCGAGATACCTTTAATGGAAAAAATGTTCCCTCTTCTTTATCCATCGCATCTACCATTGCGGCAAACATCCCAGCCGAAAAAGCCATCGATGCCATCAAGTAGTATTCTCTGGCTGCCAGTCCTGCATCAGCAGCTATGGCCGCATTAACAGCGGCTATATTCATTTTCATTTTTTTCTTTGAAAAGAGAATATTCTCAATCTCAAATGCTAACTTCAAAAACTCACCATCCCCATATCCTGCAGCTTTTGCAGCAGAAACAACGGGAATAATCCTTTCATCAGCTGGCGCTAGTGGGCGTCCATAGCCGGGTACTACCTTGTGCTCTTTCAGATAACTCAGCACAAACTCTTCTAGTAATCGTCCAGAAGCTTTTTCTTTTGAAGCCTTATGCAGAAATTCGTAGGCACCTTTAATGGGCTTCAGCCCATAGATTGTCGCCTCAGAAGCTGCGATACCCGCACTGACACCCAGAACACCCGTACTTCTGGTAGTTCCAGCCATTGCTGCAATTCTATTTGGCCACAACCGAGGTTCAGGATAACTAGTGCTCAAAACCCACATCGTCTCAGTTAAACGGCAAAACGTTTTATTTTCGCGGCCAGTGATCACAAAATAGAGATATTCCATCCATGTGGATGATGAAAAGTTGGAAAATAAGTCGCGCCCACGAAGCACAACCCGCTCACTAGCAAACCAGGCTCCCATTTCGGTTTCCCAGTTATCTTCACGATAACGAAGAAGTGGCAGTCCCTTCATGGCGACACCACAGAAGGCTCATCGGCCACTGGGCCAGGATCATTAAGTAATTTCAATCCATCAGCAAAAAAAGGATATTTGCGCCAGCCCAGCTTTTCCTGCTCAAGTGAATGCACAGCAGCACCGGGTAAACGCAGTAACAAATACAGCATTTCCGCCTGTTCCGGCGAGAACTCAAGATCGGCCATAGCCGCAGCTGCAACACCAGACATAGCCAATGGCAACCCAGCAATTTCTTCCAGCTTCTTGCGATTGCATAACAACCAGGAAAGAGAAGTGCCCTTACCAGCGCTCGCCAGATACTCAAGGGTTTGTTTCACCGGTGTCGCGCAGGAAACACCATTAGGGTCAAATCCAGGAGGATGCTCCATCGCTGTCCAGACATCGGCATGATCATGCTCAGGTGGCTCTTTTATTAGCCGACTCCAGGCACTGATGTCAGTCCCACAGGCTGACCAGTACTGTACTGCCGTCAGGATTTCATGCCCGCCACCCAAATTACCTGCGCCGACGGAAAGGGCACCGATAAGTGCGGATGCGTGTGTTGATCCTCCGACGCCAGCACACATGGCTGCACGCACACTGTGATCCCGAGGACCAGGGTTCGCCAAGGCAACCGCCAATCCTTCCAGCAGTTTGGCCTGACTGGATGTGGGTCGCTCCAGCTTGAATAGCACATACAAATATTCTATGTACGTGGCTTTACCCAACAGGTCACCGTAGACATCGTAACCGGCACAGAAGCATGCGGAAGCAGCAAAGGGGTTGTCCTCCTCTGCTGTCTCCCGCCATATTTTTGTCGTGATTTGTTCAGGTTGTTTTTCGTTCATACCATCTGCTTAAGGCCTTTGGCCCGCATACCCATAGGCGGCACTTCATCTCGATCAATACGAACATCCAACAGGGTAGGTCCTTCCCTACTGCAGATTTCGTCAATATCCAGTGACTGCAAATCCTCAGGAGATTTAATGATGTGACCTGCCGCACCCATAGAGTGGGCAAACTGGGCAAAATCGATTACTGGCAACTCAAATCCGATGGGCTCTGCACCGGTCAATTCCTGCCCATGGCGAACCATGCCATAGCAACTGTCATTCAGAACCACGAACACCACCGGCAACTTTTCCTGAATGGCAACGGTAATTTCCTGGCCGCTCATCAACAGGCTGCCATCACCTGTGATACAAACCACCGGATCGCCTTTCTCTGCCAATGCAGTACCCACGGCACTTCCAATGGCCCACCCCATGGAAGCAAATTCCAGGGATGCACGAAACAAGCCACCCCGAGCATTGCGCTTGCCGGCAATGCGGCGGTCATAGGGATGCAGGTAATGGGTTGCCCAAGTAAAGCTGCCCCCGGAATCTGCGAGATAGCGGGTATTCGGGGGGAAAATTCTCGGCAACTCGCGCATCAGACGCTGAGGTTTGATGGGTGTTGCATCAGAGCAATAACCCTCAAGATCTTCCATCTTAAAATGCAGCGTTTTCTCTTTATCTGCCGAGTCATCGGCGGGCTTGATATCGCTGCCAACCACGCGAATCTGACTTCTTAAAGCCTTTTCAAACCGGTCGACCAGTCGGTCAAAGATGCTGGACAGGCGCCCTCTGACATGCAGTTTCGCCATCGGGGTACGGGTAAAATTCTCTTCCACAGATTCCACATGGATCATGCGGGTGGTCAACAGAGACTCGGTATCCCAGCCATCGCTGGCCCATTCACCAAGGGTTGCACCAACGGCCACCACAAGATCAACGTCCGGGTCACACAACACATCTCGGGCGCTCTGGTGGCCGGCAAAACCGATCACCCCCCTGAACAACGGATGATAGGGACTCACCAACCCTTTACCATGGGGCGTCACCAGGATACGGGCATTGAGGTCCACCGCCAGGGTCAGAATACTCCCTATGGCTTCACTCGCCTCATCACCAATCAGAAACACCGGGCTTTTGGCATTAACCAGTTCTTCATAAAACTGTTCTACCGCAACGTCATCCACCAGGGAGGGCTTATTCAGTAAATTCACCAAATCATAGCTGGGCGGTGCCGTCGCCAAATCACGCATGATATCCAATGGCACACTCAAGTGTACGGGGCCCCCTGGCGACTGGGTGGCGGTCATAATCGCGGACACCAGCTTGGCCTCGAATTGTCCAGCATGGGAAACCAACGTGTTATAGCGAGTACAGTATTCAAACAGTCCGACTGTATTTGTGCCGGTACAGGATGACTCCTGAAAAGCGCCTCGACCAAAAGTGGACAACGCCGTTTGCGCGGTGATGACCAACATCGGAATATTGTTCTCATAGGCAGAAGCTACACCGGTGATAAGGTTGGTTGCCCCTGGACCTGTGGTGGCACAGCAAACACCCAGCTTACCCGTGTTGCGCGCATATCCATCCGCCATAAAGGCGGCACCACTCTCATGGCGCGCTATCACCGCCCGAGGGCCTCCCCTGCGCTCGCTACGCGCCAGGGCGCTGTAGAAGGGCTCAATGGCACCACCCGGCACTCCGAATACATACTCCACACCCAGTTGCTCGAGATAGGCTATGAGCAGATCACCAAATTCCATTTTTTCACTCATTGAGAGATTTGCATTTTGCTTGCCAACCTTGAGAGCATCCATAAATATTTACCTTATTTATCAGTAGGATATGGATATTTCTTAAATCAGTTGTGACAGTTTTGCCATTATTGCCTTATTTTTGCTTAGAATTCAACCATGAAAGGTGCTAATTACCGAATGCAGCACAGAATTGATTTAGTGAAACGGGGGCTATTTTTCAGCCTCGATTCCACACCCGCTATCCCTTACAATTAA
>SBGI01000125.1 GCA_006227015.1 Gammaproteobacteria bacterium | reverse complement strand
TCGCACAGAGAGGAAAACAACTTAGTCGCTTTCATCTGCCGACTCTTTGACAATCCTGTCCAGTAATTGCCGTTGCTCGTCACTGAGCGCCAGCTTGTCCAATAGATCCGGGCGTCGCTGCCAGGTTCTTCGCAATGACTGCTCCAGCCGCCACCGCCTGATCTTCTCGTGGTTGCCCGACAACAACACCTCGGGCACCTGTAAATCTTCGTACTGTTCCGGCCGGGTGTAATGCGGGCAATCCAGCAGCCCCGCCGCGAAGGAATCCTGATCGGCGGAATCCTCGTGACCCAGTGCACCGGGCAGTTGCCGTATCAACGCGTCCATCAACACCATGGCGGGTAACTCACCACCACTGAGGACGTAATCGCCGATAGACCACTCCTCATCGATCTCCATCTGAATCAGCCGTTCATCGACACCTTCGTAACGTCCTGCCAGCAGGATCAGATCATCGTCGAGAGCCAGCTTATTCACCGCCGGTTGGTCCAGCACCTGCCCCTGCGGGGAAAGGTACACAACCTTAGCCGGACCTCCGATCCACTGCCGCGCCTCGTTAATGGCCTGCCGCAGTGGTTCTATCATCATCACCATACCGGGACCACCGCCGTAGGGTCGGCTGTCCACCGTCTGGTGTCGGTCGCTGGTATGGGTTCTGGGATTAAAGAAGCCCAGTTCCAGCAAACCCTGCTTGATCGCCCGGCTACTGATGCCGTATTCGCTCAGCGCGGCGAACATCTCGGGAAACAGGGTGACCAGGGCTATTTTCTTCGCCGCCATTCACGCTGCTCCACGCTCAATCATTCAGAAATCGGGGTCCCAATCGACCTCGATCTTTGCAGCATCAAGATCGATACCTAACACAAACTGTTCTACGTAGGGAATCAGGCGCTCCTGGCGATCCAGGCTTTCCTTATCCCCCACGACCACCAGCACATCATTGGCACCGGTTTCCATCAGGCTCGATACGGTACCGAGTCTGACACCCTGTTTTGTCACTACGGCCAAGCCTTCGAGCTGGTGCCAGTAGTACTCGCCATCGGTCAGACCGGGCATACAGGCTTTTTCGACGGCGATATCCCGCTGGCAGTAGTGCCTGGCGATATCGCGATCATCAACATCCTTGAGGTGCACCATCAATCCCTTGGCGGAGATGCGATGCTGATCAACCTCCAGTTGCTGCCAACCCTCAGAGGACTTCAACCACCAGGGGGAGTAGCCAACAATATTCTCAACCGAGTCGGTAAACGCATGGACCTTTACCCAACCCTTTACGCCGTGAACGGTAGTAATACGCCCGACAATAACCGGATCAATGGGATCCATGGCGCTCAGGCACTCCGCTACGGGCAGGCAATCAGGCGTTAGCCGCTTCTTTTACCAGCTGATTAACACGTTCTGACAGTGTGGCACCCTGGGAAACCCAGTGTTGAATGCGGTCGGTGTCAACGCGCAGACGCTCTTCCTGGCCACGGGCAACCGGGTTGAAAAAACCGATGCGCTCAATGTAACGGCCATCACGCGCCTTGCGGCTATCAGTGACGTGTATGTGATAAAACGGACGCTTTTTGGAGCCGCCGCGAGCCAAACGAATGGTTACCATGAAAATTCTCTTCTGTATTTGAGTTTCAAATTACCGTTGGCCAGGGCCGGTTAGGGCCATGGCACAATGCCCCACACAGGCCGGGCATCATTGAAAGGCGCGGGATTATAGCGAAAACATCCCCTTGTGTATACCAGAAATAGCCCTTTCTCAGGAAGCGCAAACTTCAGCGGTATTAAGGGGTTACGGGACCACTGGCAAAATCAGAACGGGAATTTTTTGCCGCCTGGCATCATTCCACCGGGAGGAAGCCCGCCACCCGGCATACCACCACCCTGAGGGAGATTGCCCGCCATGCCGCGCATCATTTGCTGCATGCCCTTGCCCTTCATTTTCTTCATCATTTTGCCCATTTGCTTATGCTGTTTAAGCAAGCGGTTGAGATCCTGAAGGTTGGTGCCTGAGCCCATGGTGATACGACGCTTGCGCGAACCGTTGAGGATATCCGGGTTGCGGCGCTCCGCAGGGGTCATGGAGTTGATAATCGCCTCCATTTTGCCGAACTGGCCACCCATATTGGCCTGCTCTACCATCTGCGACATATTGCCCATGCCAGGGAGCTTGTCCAGCAGGTTGGAGACGCCCCCCATGTTTTTCATCTGCTGTATCTGGTCACGCAGATCTTCGAGGTCGAATTTTTTACCCTTGACGACTTTCTTCGCCAGTTTTTCCGCTTTCTTGCGGTCAACGGTACGCTCTACCTCCTCGATCAGGGACATCACGTCGCCCATGCCGAGGATGCGGGAAGCAATCCGTTCCGGGTGGAAAGGTTCCAGGGCATCGGTCTTTTCACCGACACCCAGGAACTTGATGGGCTTACCGGTAATCTGACGCACGGACAGTGCGGCACCACCACGGGCATCGCCATCCACCTTGGTAAGGATCACACCGGTCAGGGGCAGCGCCTCATTAAACGCCTGCGCCGTGGTTACGGCATCCTGACCAATCATGGCATCAATGACGAACAGGGTTTCCACCGGATCAACGGCCTTATGGATCTGCTGGATCTCTGTCATCAGGGCGTCGTCGATATGCAAACGGCCTGCGGTATCCACCAGCAGCACATCAACAAATTTCGTTTTTGCCGCCTGAACGGCATTGCGCACGATATCCACCGGCTTCTGCTCGGCTGTGCTCGGGAAATACTCGGCCTCTACTTCGCCAGCCAGTGTTTCCAGCTGTTTGATGGCCGCCGGACGATAGACGTCGGCACTGACCACCATGACTTTCTTTTTCTGACGCTCCTTGAGGTATTTTGCCAGCTTGGCCACAGAGGTGGTTTTACCTGCACCCTGCAGACCCGCCATGAGCACCACTGCTGGAGGCTTGGCAGCGAGATTGAGCTCCTCGTTGCTGTCCCCCATGACATGCTCGAGTTCTGCCTGCACGATTTTCAGGAATTGCTGACCGGGGTTGAGGCTGGAGCTGACTTCCTGACCAAGAGCTCGCTGCTTCACACCATCTACAAAGGTTTTCACTACCGGCAGGGCCACATCGGCCTCCAGTAATGCCATACGCACTTCGCGCAGGGTTTCCTGAATATTTTCTTCCGTCAGACTGGCCTTGCCCGAGATTTTCTTCAGGCTGGCGGATAAACGATCACTGAGGTTTTCAAACATCGCCATAGCAATTCTTTTCTACAACTTTGCAAAAGGGGGCACAAAGTATACCTGAAAGGGAATACGGATTGGGATGGAGTCTTTTCGCTATCGCACATCTGTGACACACTTTCGGACCTCCAAGGAAAGCGACTACCCTATGTTAATTGCTACCGCCGCCATCGCTGTCTACCTCTGTGCCACCCTGTTTCAGGTGTTGCAGCTGCGCCAGCATCCAAATTTGCGGGTTACCCCGCTGTGCCTGGTGGCTGCGGTGGCGATCGCCCTGCACGGTTATGTCAGTCTGCGTTGGGTATTTACCGATCACGGGCTGGACTTCAGCCTGTTCCCGATGAGCACAGCCATTAGTTTCACTATCAACCTGATTGTGTTGATTAGCAGTTTTCGCAAACCGGTCCACAATCTGTTTTTATTGCTGTTTCCCCTGGCAGCAGTGATTCTCACTACCACCATTTTGGTGGGCAGTACCCATGTACCCTGGCAAGCCGTTTCGGCTCCTATTGGTGCCCACATCTTTATTTCCATCCTCGCCTACAGCCTGATGTCGATTGCTGCGCTGCAAGCAGTATTGCTGGCGCTACAAAACTGGCGACTGCGTCATAAGCGACTGGGCAGCTGGTTACAGGTGGTGCCTCCGCTACAGACCATGGAAGCGCTGCTGTTTGAAGTACTGTGGGCCGGGTTTATCCTGCTGACACTGTCCCTTATCACGGGATTTCTTTTTTTCGAAGATTTTTTCGCCCAGCACCTGGCACATAAATCGTTGTTTGCCCTCTGCTCCTGGCTGTTTTATGCCATTCTGCTGTGGGGCAGACACGTGAAAGGCTGGCGGGGAAATACTGCCATCCGCTGGACCCTGATCGGTTTCTTTGCCATGGTGCTCGCCTACTGGGGCAGCAAGTTCGTGATCGAGGTTCTGCTGACCTGATCCGAAACGGCGCTGAAACCACCCCATAAGCCTGTTTTCTGCGTCCCTGCACACCCAAAAGATAGCCCACTCAACAGTTGCCAATTCCGGCAAACTTCTTCACCATTGGATGCCCTGTGGAATGACGAGGTTTTTCCTCCTTTGGATGACGCCCCACTCTGGCTGCTTTTTAGTATATTAGGTGGCCTTTTACTGCTTTCCGGCTTCTTCTCCGGCTCCGAAACAGCCATGATGTCCCTTAACCGCTACCGGTTAAAACACTTGCGCAAACGGTACAGGGGTGCCCGCAAGGCTCACAAACTGCTGAAACGTCCTGACCGCCTGATCGGTATTATTCTGATCGGCAATAATATGGTGAATATTCTGGCGTCGGCCATTGCGACGGTAATTGCCCTGCGCCTCTACGGCGATGCCGGCATCGCCATTGCCACTCTGCTATTGACCATGGCGGTACTGATCTTTTCCGAAGTGACACCCAAAACCCTGGCGGCACTGCACCCGGAGGGCATCGCCTTTACTGCCAGCCATATCCTGAGACCACTGCTGACAATCTTCTACCCACTGGTCTGGCTGGTCAATCACCTGTCCAACGGCCTGCTGAGAATCTTTGGCGTCAACCCGGCGAAGGTTGTGGATGTCAGTCTCAGCAAGGAGGAAATCCGCACCGTGGTGGATATTTCCAGCCGCAACATTCCCGAACATCAGGATATGTTGATCAATATTCTGGATCTGGAAACGGTGACCGTGAACGATATTATGGTGCCCCGCAACGACATTGTCGGCCTCAATCTTGAAGACGATATCGAAACCCTGCTTACTACGGTGATCAACTGCGGTTATACCCGCCTGCCGGTGTACACCGGCGATATCAATCGTGTAGAAGGCTTCCTGCACATGAAGACCATTGCGCGCCTGTTGCGCTCTGGCGGGGAGGGGTTAACCAAGGAAGCCATCAAGCGGTTTTCACGCGACCCCTATTTTGTCCCTGAAAACACACCCCTGAATAAACAACTCCTGAATTTCCAGCAGGCGCGTCGGCGCATCGGTCTGGTGGTCGACGAATATGGTGAAATTGAAGGCCTGGTCACCATGGAAGATATTCTTGAGGAAATTGTCGGCGACTTCACCACCAACAGGGCCGAGGACGAGCAGGATGAAATCGTCGCCCTGGATAAAACCATGTACGACATTGAAGGGTCTGCCACCATCCGCGATATCAACAAGTCCAATCTCTGGGATTTACCCATCGATGGGCCAAAAACGCTGAACGGTTTGATTCTTGAACACCTGGAAAGTATTCCCGACGGCAATGTCTGCTTCAGTATCGGCCGCTATCGCTTTGAAACCCTCGAACTGAGCGACAAAATGGTGGCCAAGGTTCGGGTGAAACGTATGCTGGGCGGAGTCGCTGCAGCAAGCGATCACGAAGATGACGAGGAAGAAGATTAGTCCGCCAAGTAACAGTAAGCCTATTTTCTGAAACAGGCCCTATCAGGCAAAGGGGTTATTTTTCTTACCGCGCTCAGCCGCTTTACAGATAACCTCCAGACGCTCGTCATCCTCCATCAGCAGCCAATCACGTATCTCTTTGGCAGTCCGGTAACAACCGATACACTCGTCATTTTCGTCCAGCGAGCAGATGGAAACGCACGGAGATGTGATGGTGCCGGGTGTAAAAGCCATGATTCGTTTGTCTGGTGGTTATCGGGGTGCGGATTATCGGCGCAATCGGTCTGACCTTCAAGCCGGCGGCCGCAGGCTGACGCGATTCGGGTAGTGTAATCGAAGGCCGGCATCCAGCGTCAGGTTAAGAAAATCCACCAGTACTGCCAGGGTAAAGCCCCAGATGCGGTACCCTTCGTAGATGTAGCAGGGCATATCCAGGCTGTAGTCTTCACCCGAAAAATGGTCCACAGTAAGGTTGTCCGCATCGAGAAAATAACTCACTGGCACTTCGAATACGGCATCCAGTTCTTCCGGGTTGGCGACCAGTGGTAGTTCAGGCTCAATCAATCCCACATAGGGTTTCACCCGCAATAAATGGCGAGTGCGGTTCACCGGCAACCCGGCCAGCACTTCCGCCTGATCGATACCCAGATCTATTTCTTCCCAGGTTTCTCGCAGTGCCGTTGCCAGCAAATCGTCGTCCCCCGGCTCCCATTTACCACCGGGAAAAGCCACTTCGCCACTGTGAGAGTTGAGGTGCTCCGCACGCTTGGTAAGGATGATCTTCGGGTCACCGACTTCGCGGGTCAAAAGAATCAGAATCGCAGCATCCACCCCTTCTTCGCCACAGGGTTCAAGTCGCTCCAATGGTATGGGCTCTAGACTGTCAGTAATTTTCTTCAACATCATCTGTTTATGATACTTTCGATATACTCTTTGTGTATCAGAACTTTTTCACTAAATTGGTTTTCCATGAATTTTTGCAGTCATTGCGGCAACGCGCTCACTATCCGGATTCCCCAGGGCGACAACCGGGAACGCCACGTCTGCGATCATTGTGACAACGTGCACTATCAAAACCCGCGCATTATCGCCGGCTGTATTCCAATATCAGGCAAACGCATCCTGCTTTGCAAGCGGGCCATAGAACCTCGCCTCGGCTACTGGACTCTCCCCGCAGGATTCCTGGAAAACGGCGAAACCGTTATCCAGGGTGCCCTCCGGGAATGTCATGAGGAAGCCTGTGCCCGGCTCGATGACCCCACGCTCTTCGGTATGTACGATATCCCCCACATCAATCAGGTGCATATCTTTTACCAGGGCCAGCTCATTGATGACCACTACGCCGCTGGAGAAGAGTCTCTTGAAGTAGAGCTTTTTCATGAGCATGAAGTTCCCTGGAATGAACTGGCTTTTCCTGTTGTGACCCAGGTGCTGAAACAT
>SBGI01000262.1 GCA_006227015.1 Gammaproteobacteria bacterium | reverse complement strand
TGCCCAATTTTCTGGCATTTTTATCGCTTTTCGGTACAAGCGGTTAAGGTTGATTGGCGTAGAGAGGGGCCAGCAGCCTGCCTTTGGGTAATTTGTTCGGGCGGCTTTTACGCAGAGCCTTTAGTTGATGGCAAAGCCCTTTCAGGTCAATCTCGCCTGAAGGTTCGGTACTGTAGAGAGACTTGTCCAGGCCCCCCAGTAATTCAGAAATCTGCTCGTTATTGGCCAGTGCCGAGATCTGGCTGAGACTGTGTACCGGTCTTTCCCAGAAAGTGTCAGCCCAATCTAACAGGGCTTCCCTGAAACTTTGAAGGTCCTGTTTGTCAGCGAACTGGCAGAGGGTTTTGAACAAGGCTGACTCTTTTTCCGCATGGGTGTCATTAACGGTCTTGTTGGTTGTCGGCAGATTTTGGCTGCGGCGCCACAGTACCGTCAGGGTGATGACGGCAATCATCAATAACAGGTTTCCCAGGGCCAGTGCCCACACCAGCCAGCTGGGTTCTGAGTTGCCATGGGTCAGGTCAGTTTCAGCTATTTGTGAGACTTCGCTGGGTGCAGACAGTGGACTGGCAGGTGCAGCTGCGGCTCCCGGAGCTGGTTTTATGGTGAGTGTTTGCGATTCCAGTACCGTTTCCCGCACCTGCTGGCTGCGGGTGTCCCACCACCGCACTTTTACCGGGGGCAGGGTGATCTGTCCGGCCCGGGACGGCACGATAGCAACCGATTCTACTCGTGATCCCATTACTCCCTGCGGGTCGACGCTATTTTCAAGTTGTGGTTGATCGGGGTAGACCTTGAAGCCGTCACCGGCATCGATACTGAGCGGTGGCAACTGGGTGTCCATCAGGCCCTGGGCCGTCAAATGAATGGTGCGGGTGATCGGTTCGCCAGCGACCAGCTCATTAAGAGGTCGGCTCCAGCGTTGGCTGAGGCTCAGGCCCTGAGCGGGTAACCAGTCACCGGTGCCATAGTTGCCGGGCCGCGGCTTGACGTCGATATGCTGTTCATCCGATAGCAAAAACACCGGTTTACCACGTGCGCCAAAAAAGGAGCCGGAGAAACGGTCCCGTCGGTCCGCCATTACCGCGTTGAAACGCACTGGGGGGACAACCAGCTTGCCGCTGGCTTCTGGGAACAGGGCATATTTCACCTCCACCACCTGGTACAGCTTGCCGTTGTTCTGTTTCTGGTACTGGTTTTCAGCAACTTTCACCATGGCGGCATCCTTGACCATCAGCTCTTCACTGCTGAGACCGGACAGGGGCACAGAAGTATTGAGTCTCAGGGTCAGCAGCACCTGCTCCTGCACAAACACAGATGACTTGCTGATTTCCGTTTCGATGAAAATTGGCTCGCTGCCGTTACTGGCATTGGAGCGGGGAGCCACCTGTAAGCGGATGGGGGAACTCTGTACACCCTTGAGTTCAAGGGGGGGGATCAGCAGGCTGCCGGTCTTTTTCGGAAGCAATTGCAGCACCCACTGGGTATAGGACTCGGTGCTGCCATTGATAATGGAAAACTGGTTCTGCTGATTCTGGCCAAGTATTTCAAAGTCCTCTTCAAGCACCGAAAAGTCCGGGTCACTGGTGGTCTGTCCATCAAAACGAACCTGTAGTTCCAAGGTTTCCCCACGGCTCAGCTGGGTACGGTCTGCTGTGGCTGTCAGGCTGTCGGCCAGACAGGCAAGGCTGGGCATCAGTAACAGGACGAGGGCGATCCACTGACAGATCTGCCGACGGTTAAATGAGTACACCATGTTTATTACCATCTCTGTTCTGTGTTGCCGGGCCTGTTGATGCCACGGCGCTGTTCATACTGGCGCTTCTCCGCTTCGTAGCGAAATTTTTCGCGCAATAGGCCACCCGGGTCATCGGGAATTTTTCGCAACCACTGTTCCATAGCCTGCTTTTCCTCCTCGCTCATTTCGCCCTCGGTGGTAGCCTGGCCCTGAGCGGGCTGTTGTTTGTCATCCTGCTCACCCTGTTGAGGTTGAGCGGGTTGTTCTTGTTCACCGTCCGGTTGGTTCTTCTGCTCACTTTGTTGCTCTGACTCCTGGGACTGCTCTTGATCAGATGACGGTTGTTTGTCATCAGGGCTTTTACCTGTATTACTCTCTTGATCCTGAGATTGTTGGTCCTGACTGGAAGAGCTGTCCTTATTCTGCTCATTGGACTGATTTTGCTGATCGGACTGGGATTGCTGCTGGTCCGATCCCTGTTGTTGGTCCTGGTTGTCGCTATTCTGGTTATTGCTGTCCTGCTGCTGGTCGTTTTGTGGCGAGTTATTTTGCTGTTCCAGCAGTTTTTCCACCAGATCGCGGTTGAACTCGGCATCAGCCATATCCGGTACCAGCGACAGTGCCCGGTTATAGCTTTCCAGGGCTTCATTAAGTTTTCCGGCCTTCGCCAGTGCATTGCCGCGATTGTAGAGTGCGTTGGCACTTTCTCCCCCGTAGAGCTTTTCGGCACTGTCAAAATCGCCGTTGCGATAGGCGGCTGTCGCCTTCCAGCCGGGGTCTTTAAAAGTTTGTTGTGCACTTTCCGAATCGCCTTCGGCCAGTGATCGAGCGGCTTGCTGGTCTGCGGTCAACCACAGGTCATCCCAGCCAAACGCCATGGCGGGTTGAGGGGCTGAAAGCATTGGCACCAGCAGGATTGACGCCAGCAGGCCGCGCCGAAAAGCGAGTAACAGCAGGGGTAGCAGGGGTAATACCAGCCAATAGCCCAGGTCATGCCAGCTGTCGTAGGTCCGTTCCAGTTGCTTGCTGGCGGCACCGTGTTCTACAAGAAAACCTTCTGAGAGATGGCGGATATCACGATCATCGGCTGTGAGGCCGGAATAACGGCCACCCAGGCTGCTGGCGAGTGAACCCAAAGCAGCAGCATCCAGTTTCGGGATAACGATTGCACCTTGACTATCTTTGGCGAAACCGCCGTTGCGGAGGGGAATAGGTGCGCCTTCAGAGGTGCCGATGCCCAGTACGGATAGGCGGAATTCACCCATTTCCTGTAACAGCGATGAGAGTTCGTCTCTGGCGTCTACAGAGACATCATCGGTGATCAACAAAAAATCTGCCTGATTCAGTCCTGCATTCAGCACCAGTTCTACGCCCTGGTTGATGGCCGCCTCCACGTTGCTGCCATGCCCCGGCATGATGTTGGGGTCCAGTGCCGGCACCAGTGCTGCGACAGTTGCCGCATCATCGGTGAGCGGACTGACGACAAATGCCTCGGCAGCATAGGCGACTAGCCCGGTCGTCCCCTCTTTGCGTTGTTGCAGCAACTCCATCAGTTTCAACCGAGCTCGTGTCAGCCGGTTGGGCTTGAGATCTTGTACCAGCATGGACGGAGAGAGGTCGAACAGCACGACCAGTGCACTTTCCTGTTTGTGGACAGGTAGTGGTGTGCGTTCCCAGGTGGGGCCAGACATGGCCAGCGTCGCCAGTAGCCAGGCAATCAGTGCCCCTGCCACCAGTGAGCGCCGTTGTTTTACTGTGGAGCCATCCACCAGAAACGGCAACAGTTCCGGGGCAATCACCTGTTGCCAGCTGCCGCTCTTTTGATCCTGCCGGAACAGCCACCATGCGGCGACCAGCGCAGGTAGGAATGACAGCAACCACAGGGGCCTGAGTAAATGGAAATCTGCCAGCATCGACATCATGCCTTACCCCGGGTAGTTAAGGGTGCCAATAACAGGCTGCAAATCAGGGCGATACCCAATGGCCAGTAGAACAGTGCCTTGGTGGGTCGCAGTGTTTCCGCTTCCTGTTCCACCGGTTCGAGCTGGTCCAGCTGCCCGTAGATCTGTTGTAATTCATCGGGATTGCGGGCGCGGAAATAGCGGCCGCCGGTTTTATCGGCGATGGCCGCCAGCGTGGTTTCATCCAGATCTCTTGAGGGGTTGATACGCCGGGTGCCGAAGAAGCTTCTCTCCACAATCACATCGGCACCAATGCCGATGGTATAAATGGTAATACCCTCGCGAGCGGCAATTTCCGCCGCTTCCAGGGGCTGGGCTTCACCGGCTGAGTTCGCCCCGTCAGTTAGCAGTATCAGTACCCGATGGTTTTCCGGACGTGATTGCAGCCGCTTGACAGCCAGGCCGATGGCATCTCCAATCGCGGTGCTTTCTCCGGCGAAACCAATCTGCGCTTCGTTCAAGAGGGTATTCATGGTTTGCCGGTCAAAGGTCAGCGGAGTTTGCAGGTAGGGGCGGGTGCCAAACAGAATCAGGCCCAGTCGATCCCCCTGTCGTCGCTCTACGAACTCCCCCACGACCTGTTTCACGGCGGTAAGGCGGTCGACATTTTCTCCCGCCAGCTTCATGTCCGTTTGTTTCATGCTGCCGGAGATGTCCACGGCAATTAACAGGTCTCGCCCACTGCTGGGCAATGTGACCGGGTCACCGATCCAGGTGGGACGGGTTGCAGCCAGCAGGGCTCCTGCCCAGGCAACAAACAGCAGCGTCAGAATCAGCCATTGCCAGTAGCCTCCCCGACGTTCACCGCTGGTTTGGGCAGCCAGAGCGCAATAAACCGGAGCTTTCAACGCAGGTGCCAGGGTTTCTGCACGTCGCCTCCACAGCCTATAGAGAACAGGAAGCGGTAATAAGACCAATAGCCAGGGCCATTCAAAGGTCAGCATGTCGCCCCCCTGCGATGTTGTTTTATCCAGCGTCTTGTGCCCTCTGTGAGTTTTTTCAGACAGGCTTCCGGCAGGCTGGGGTCCGGGCGGTAAAGCTGATCCCTGAGGGTATGTCGCAGCATCTCCTCAAAGACCGGCTTGCGGCAGCCACGGTTTAAACGGTGCAGCATGTCCGGGACCAGCTCCGACTCCAGCCCTAGACCCGGGTAAGCAGTTTTCGCGGTACGTCTTAACAGCGTTAACAGCGCATGACACTGGCTGGTGGTGGATTCACTCCCCTGGCGCTCTATTGTCTCCAGACAGGTCAGCGCTTCACGGCGATAGCAGTTATTTCGATAGCTGCGCACCAGTAGGCGTACGAGGTAAGAAAACACCAGTAGCGCCAACAGGGCGAGCAGCCACCAGCCGGGAGCCGGCGGCCACCAACCAACGGCTTCGGGCAGGTGAATATCTTTTAACTGGGCCAACGGATCCTGCGGGTTCACTGACGACGCCCTTTGCTCTTGCGACTGTATGCGCGCTGTAAAACGGGTAATACGGGCTCTGCCGTGGTAAAGGTCAACAGCCCCAAACGTAGTTGAGTGGCCAGCTGTCGAAGCTTGTTCTGCCGATCGGTAAATTGTCGCTCAAATTGTTGGCGGAGCTTGCTGTCGCGACTGTTGAGCACAAAGCGCTGCTGGCCATTGCTGACCTGGTAGAGGGCGGGGGGTGGTAGAGTTTTTTCCAGTGGATCGAAGACCTGGCAGAGGGTGATATCACAGTGCCGGGCCAGTTCAAACAAGTGTTGTTCACAGGAACGGTTCAGGTCGTGAAAGTCGCTGACCAGAAACAGGGTGGAGCCGGGAAGGGCCACCCGGCGGCAATCCTTGAGGATGTCAGACAGACTGAATTGATCCTCTTCGGGTTGTAGCAGCAGTTTGCTGTAATCACGCAACCGATGGATCAACTGCAGTACGGCATGGTGGCTGCGCTTGGGTCGAATTTCCGTTACTTGCCGTGTGCCGAAAATCAACCCGCCCACCCGATCATTGGCGTTCAGCCCGGCCCAGCCCAGTGCAGCACTGACCTGGCAGGCGAGAACTGACTTCAGGGCCCGGGATCCAAAAAACATGCTGGAACGAAGATCACTGACGACCAGCACCGGGCGTTCTCTTTCCTCCCGGTAAAGCTTTGTGTGGGGTGTCAGGGTGCGTGCCGTCACGCGCCAGTCAATGGTTCGGATATCATCTCCGGGTTGGTACTGGCGAACCTCCTCGAAATCCATGCCGCGGCCGCGGCTACGGGACTGGTGACCGCCCATCAGCGCTGCGCGCGCCATCAGACGAGGGAAAAAATTCAGCTCCCGGGTGCCAAAACGCATGCCCACCAGGGTGGTGACATCGGCGATGGCCGGGTTGTGAAGATCCGGGTCTGTCATCGGTCAGGCAGAGGGTACGTTGGCAATCAGGGTGTCGATAACGTGATCCGGTGTGATGCCGCTGGCCTCCGCCTCAAAGCTCAGAATCAGGCGGTGGCGCAGCACATCGTGGGCGATATTGCGGACATCGTCCGGCGAGACAAAATCGCGGCCATTCAGCCAGGCACTCGCCCGAGCACAGCGGTCGAGGGAAATGGTGGCTCGCGGACTGGCACCGTATTCCAGCCAGCTGCCGAGATCGTCCCCGTAATGTCCGGGATCACGGGTGGCCAGAATCAGTTGTACGATGTACTCCTCCAGGGGTTCTGCCATATGTACTGACAGCACCTCCTTACGCGCTTCAAGCAGTGTTTCCTCGGAGACTTCTTCAACGTCTGGCGGGGGTGCCTGCAGGGCTTCGTTGCGCGCCAACTTGAGAATTTCCCTTTCTGCGGCGGCCGCCGGGTAATCGACATTGACGTGCATCAGAAAACGATCCATCTGCGCTTCCGGCAGTGGATAGGTGCCTTCCTGTTCAATGGGGTTTTGGGTGGCCATCACCAGAAAGAGCTTTGGCAGCGGGTAGGTACTGCGACCGACACTGATCTGTCTTTCCGCCATCGCTTCCAGCAAGGCCGATTGTACTTTGGCCGGTGCCCGGTTGATCTCATCGGCCAGCACCAGGTTATGAAAAATCGGGCCTGGCTGGAACTGGAAACTGCCGTCCTCAGGGCGGTAAATATCGCTGCCAGTGATGTCTGCTGGTAGCAGGTCGGGGGTGAACTGAATGCGGTGAAAGTCCCCACTGATACCCTCCGACAGGGTTTTGATGGCTTTGGTTTTTGCCAGTCCCGGCGCACCTTCCACCAATAGGTGACCATCGGCCAGCAGTGCAATGATCAGTCGCTCGATCAGGTGTGGTTGGCCGACGATCTGGCTGTTTAGAAAATCACGGAGTTGCAGAATTTTTTGTTGATGCGTCATGCTGTTGTTACTTCTCGAGGATATAAGGCGATGAATTGTAATGCCTGT
>SBGI01000187.1 GCA_006227015.1 Gammaproteobacteria bacterium | reverse complement strand
TGTACAAACCCACTGAGTATATCGCGACTCTCTTTGAGTAATTGTGATCTAGAAATTTCTGATGTTCTGATATTCAATGTCTGAACACCCGAGTGAGCGGCGTGAGAATTTCTCAATTTGTTTACGATATCCATATGATCCATGGTGCAATGTTCGAACTCTAGGCACAAATGATACGGATGTGCCAAAGTTCCAACTAATGATACGAGATGTGGCTCTTTTCCATTTTCTCGTTTACAAGTTGGGCATTTTGATTCTAGCAATTGGCCTAATGCCATTCGTCCATATCTTGATTTCGGTATCTGTGTGCAGTAGAGAAGTTGCTTAATAGCAACTTCACATAGCCTTGCAGAATACAAAAGTATCTCATTGTAAATACGGAGCCTTTCGATTTCTGAATCTACTTCATCATGGCTAGGCTCAGCCCCATGTGCGTAGGCATGGGAGTGGTTAATAACTCTACTCGCAATAAGAGATAGAGTAACTCCACTTTCTGTATAGGGGTTCGTAAAGCCACTTTTGTCTGGTGCTTCTTGGCTAGGCATGAGAAATAGATCCCCCTTTTGCTGCATCCAAGCACGCATAGCAGTCGCAATCGGCAATAAGTTAATCCCTCCGATCATTTCTCCCGACCAGCGAAATGCCTGAGGGTGATAACTCCAAGAGTGATGAGTGCCATGCCACTCTCTTTTTTTAGTTTCCACTTCTGCTGATTTCCTTGGCATGCCTAGCAGTAAATTCAAAAGCCTATGGCTTTATAACAGGTTGGCCTTATAACACAGAACTATTCAACGCCGTGATCAGGCTGAATGTCTTTAGTAGCAGCGGATTCAAGGAATTTTGATGGGGAATTAGCTGGGGACAAAACAAGCCACCTCCTGTGTTGAAAGACAAATCCTTTGGCCCATTGAATATAACCAACCCTTGATAAAATTCAACGGGTTAGCCTGATTGCTCCATCGTTATAAAGCCGGTGGCTTCAGAAAAAGGGCAATAGCGGCAAGTTGAATAACTGGCAGATGGTTAAGAATGCTTCTTTGGTTCTTACGCTTAATCGCTGTTGCCCGCCAGGAACTGGGTGACGATACGGTTGAAGGTGTCGGGTTTTTCCGCGTGCAGCCAGTGGCCGGCGTTGGCGATGATTTTCAGCTGGGCGTTGGGGAACAGCCGCATCACTGTTTCCCGGTGCTTGTCTTGGATATAGGCGGAATCGGCACCCTTGATAAACAGGGTGGGGCCGCTAAAAGGATTGCCGGTAGGGGCCAGCGTCAGGGTGTCGTAATAGTTGGCGAGGATGCCTTCCAGATAGAGCCGCAGATCAAAATGACCATCGTCGGCGCGCACCAGGTTTTTGAGCAGAAAGGCGCGCACACCACTTTCCTGCACATGTTCCGCCAGTATCTCGTTTGCCTGCTGTCGAGAGGCAGGGCGGGTATGCGCCAGGGCTTTCAACCCCTCCAGCACGCCGCCGTGGCGATCCGGTTTGTAGTCGACCGGGGCGATGTCGGCCACGATCAGTTTGCCGACCTTTTCGGGTTGATTGAGTGCCAACTGCATACCGACTTTGCCGCCCATGGAATGTCCCAGCAGGTGGGCCTGGGGAATATCGAGGTGGTCCATTAATTCGACGATATCATCGGCCATGCAGGGGTAATCCATTTCCATGGCATGGGGGGACTCACCGTGGTTGCGCAGGTCGACGGAGATAACCTGGTAGCGGTCGATCAGTGCCCGGCCCACCAGCCCGAGATTGCTGAGGGAACCGAACATGCCGTGCATCAGTATTACCGGTTCTCCGGCTCCCTGGATCTGGTAGTTCAACTTCACGTTAAAAGGCCCTTGTTGTGCGGCGGATGATTATAACGTTGCGGGGCGGTTACGAGTCGATACCGCTGACGCAGAGGTATTTGATTTCCAAATAGTCATCGAGGCCATACTTGGAGCCTTCCCGCCCCTGGCCCGAGTGTTTGACGCCACCAAAGGGCGCCATTTCATTGGAAATAATGCCCTCGTTAATGCCGACAATACCGTATTCGAGCTGTTCGGCCACCCGCCAGATACGTCCTATATCACGGGAATAGAAATAAGCGGCCAGACCGAACTCGGTATCGTTGGCCATCTGGATAGCCTCTTCTTCACTGTTGAATTTAAACAGCGGTGCAACCGGTCCGAAGATTTCCTCGGCAAAGACCCGCATGCTGTTGTTCACCCCGGTCAGAATGGTGGGTTGGACAAAACTGCCTCCCAGAGCGTCCATTCCGCCGCCGGTCAGCACCTGGGCGCCTTTGGCGACGGCATCGTCGATCAGGCTACAGACTTTTTCTGCGGCTTTTTTATCTACCAGCGGCCCCAGAGTGACATCCTCCCGATCGCCGGCCCCCATCTGTAGTGCTTTGACGGCGGTGTGCAGTTTCTCCGCAAAGGCGTCGTAAGCCCCGGCCTGCACCAGAATACGGTTGGCACAGACGCAGGTTTGCCCGGCATTGCGGTATTTAGAGGCCATGGCACCTGCTACGGCTGCATCCAGGTCCGCATCATCAAACACAATAAAGGGTGCATTGCCCCCCAGTTCCATGGAGGTGCGTTTAACGGTGCTGGCACAGGCCGCCATCAGTTGTTTGCCCACTTCGGTGGAACCGGTAAAGGTCACCTTGCGCACCAATGGATTGGATGTCAGCTCATCGCCGATGGCGGCGGTATCGCCGGCAGCAATATTGATCAGCCCGGGCGGTGCGCCAGCCTGTTCCGCCAGGGCGACCAGTGCCAGTGCCGAGAGGGGGGTGGCGCTGGCGGGTTTACAGACCACGGCACAACCCGCGGCAATGGCCGGGGCCACTTTGCGGGCCAGCATGGCGCTGGGGAAATTCCAGGGCGTAATACAGGCGACCACACCCACGGGTTGCTTGATCACCATCAGCCGTTTGTCGCTGGACGGGGCGGGAATCAGGTCGCCGTAGATGCGTTTGGCTTCTTCGGCAAACCACTCCAGAAAATTGGCACCGTAAGTGATTTCATTGCGGGCTTCCGCCAATGGTTTGCCCTGTTCGGCGGTGAGAATTCTGGCGAGATCCTCGCGATTCTCCAGCAGCAGGTTGTACCAGTTGCGCAGGAATGCCGCGCGTTCCTTGGCGGTGGTTTTTGCCCATTGCTGCTGGGCGCGATGGGCGGCATCCACCATTTGTGCAGCTTCGGCTGCACCGCAGTACGCCACTTCACTGATTAATGTGCCGTCAGCGGGGTTGTGTACAGGGAATGTCTTGCCACTTTTGGCGAATACCCATTTACCGTCAATATGGGCTAGGTTTCTCAGTAAGTCGGGATTATTCAGTGTTAGGGTCATAGGGTAAGCCTAGTAGAGCCTGCGGGCGGAGGACAAGTCGCTGAAAGTGTAATGCGGATAGTGAGCAAGGGGTATAGGAGAAACCACAAGCCCTGGCCCCGACTCAAGATTAGCCTGATGCAATCGGCTGAGGTGGTCCATTTTCTGAATCGGCAGGTATAAACAGACGCTAAATACCTTATTGGCAAGGTCGATATTAAGTATTGAACGAGGCAAGAAAAGTAACAGGTTGCTCGATGGGCCGTTCAGGTTTTTACTTGCTAGGGAGCTCGTCGCTAAGGCTCATGATATGGCCGCTGATTTCGACGCGTTGTTCCTCGGAAAGATTCCGCCAGGCGCGGGCGAGATCATGATCGAAAGGTTGGCTGATGGCTTTATCCCCACCAAGCCACAACCATTCTGCAGAGACGCCCAGGGCCCTGGCAATTGCAAAAATCGCGGACGTGGAACGTGACTGCCCGCTTTCCAGCTTCGAGATCATCTGCTGGGTCAAGCGGGTTTCGGTGGCCAGTTGGGCCTGCGACAGGCCCGTTTGCAGCCGGGTGATTCTGATGCGATATGCCAGATCGTTCATGGCGAGCAATGTTACAACGTATGTTGTGATTGTGCAGACAACCATAGTTGTAGTGTGAACGGGTTCACGCTATTGTTTTTCGTAAGATCAGGGAGTGAAATGGATGAGCCCAATAGAAGCCTTGCAATTGGTTGTGGATGCTTTGGGCGGGCAAACGGCCTTGGCCAGAGCCCTCTCTCAACAGACCGGACGGAGTGTTCGCCAGCAGCATATCTGGAACTGGCTGAACCGGGATGGCGGAATACCTCCCGCTTATGCGCCACTCATCGTTAGCTTGAGCAAAAAGCATGGCCTGACAATAACCTGCTCATTACTTTGCCCGGCATTTTATCCCGACGCCTGAAGCTGTTCGGTCCTGGCGTCAATGCAAGGTATAGTTTCCAGCGGGGGAAGCTCTCACCCTCATGCTGAGAGCTATACATAATTATTTGATTGGCGCGGTTTGTTTGATACCCCTGCCTTAAAGTGAGTTGAGACTGTAGCCTGATGAAGAAATTGGCGGGAAAAGTGGCGTTGGTGACCGGTGCCGGTCGTGGCATTGGTCGTGAGATAGCTTTAAAGCTCGCCTCCGAAGGGTGCAATCTGGTGGTGAACGATCTGGACAAGGAGCTGCTGGATCAATTAACGGCAGACGCCGGGGCTTTGGGAAGTCGGGTCGTCACCGTGGTGGGCAGTGTCACCGAACCGGATTTTGGCACGCGTTTCGTCAAGCAGGCTGTGGAATCGTTTGATGGTCTGGATATTGTCATCAATAACGCCGGCTACACCTGGGATAACGTGATCCAGAAAATGGACGATGAGCAGTGGTACGCCATGCTCGATGTGCATATGACGGCCCCCTACCGCATTCTTAAAGCTGCTCAACCGTATATCAAGTCCTACCATGCTTTGGAGTCGGAAGCCGGACGCGAGGTGTTCCGCAAGGTGGTCAATATTTCTTCTGTTTCGGGGCTGGGCGGCAATGCCGGGCAGCTGGCCTATTCGGCGGCAAAGGCCGGTGTCATAGGGATGACAAAAACACTCTGCAAGGAGTGGGGCCGCTTCAAGGTGAATGTCAATGCCGTGGCCTTCGGTTTTATCCAGACGCGCCTCACCGGCGCTGCCAGTGATGAGCCAACCATCAACATTGAGGGCAAGGACATCCGGGTTGGTGTCAGTGATCAGATCCGCGACATGATGACAGACCTGATACCCCTGGGTCGTCCCGGAACTCCTAAAGAGGCTGCCGATGCTGTGTTTCTTTTCTGTCTGCCAGAGTCAAACTACATCAGTGGACAGACCGTCGTGGTAGGTGGTGGACTGGAACTGTAGTTTTCAGCCCCGGTGGTATTTGCAATAGTTTCTCGGGGATAACCCGGTCCATTGCTTGAAGGCCCGGGTAAAAGAGCGGGGCTCTTCAAATCCAACAATATCTGATACTTCATCGACGGACAGGTTTTCATTGACCAGTTTGTCGATGGCCACCTCGCGACGAATGTTGTCCTTAATCTTCTGGTAGCTGGTGCCTTCCCGCTGTAAGCGGCGATACAGGGTCAACGGCAGAACACCCATTTGTTCCGCAAGCACTTCGGCCTTGGGGAAAATCAGGCGGGAGTGATTAAAGCGCAACAGAGTCCTTTCAATCTGTGCTTCCAGGCTATTGTCCTCGCCGGGGATCGTCATGATGTCGGCCGGGTTGTTGGACAGAAAGGCTTCCAGTTCGCGGTTGGTCCTCACCAGCGGTTTATCCAGGTACTGCTGGTCAAACAACAGGCCATTGCTGGGCTGGTTAAACAGCACATTGCCGGGAAACATGATGCGCAATTCATTGCGGTGTTCGGGTGCGGAATGGATAAAGCGGGTTTCCCGGAGCCGGATAGCTTCGCCAATGTACCAGCTAGGGAAACGGTGCCAGGTGACCAGCAGAAACTCGGTCAGAAAATGCTCGCTGTCCAGCTCGGGCTGCTTCAGGGAGATGTTGAGGCAGACACTGGTGTCTGTGTAGTCCAGCTGCATGCGAATTTCATCGGTGATCAGGTTGTAGAACTCCACCACCTTTTCCAGCATTTCTCCCAGAGTTTTACACTGCCGGACAAGGTCGCACACCATGGGAAATATGCCGTACTTACAGGGGCGGGCCGTGAAGCCCATAAACTCGTCGTTGAGTTGCTGTTGCACCAGGCGGAATAACCGTGCCACCTGATCGGTGTGAACGCGATCCGTGGAGCCTTCGACAATGGCGGGGTTAATGCCGGCTCTGGCCAGCAACACGTGATGGTCCTGTTGCTTTCTCTGAATGCCGAGCAAGCTGGACGCGACGTGATGGTGTGAGATTGTGGCGATGGGGGTTCTCTGCTATGAATGGTGAGTTTGGGGTATAGGTTAGCAAAAATCTCAGCATTTATTCATAAAAACTGAAATATTTTGTGAGTTTTGCCGAATTATTTTGCCCTTGTTTCAACGTGGGTGCTCCGTCATAGTGCACTCCCACCTCAACAGCTCTCTCTGAAAGAGGGCGTTTTGATGGTAGTCAGGGTCCTTTTCGGGTTCTGGCGGGAAATTCAGCTATTCCCAACTATATTGAAGAAACAGCCGCCACTACAGGTTGCGCTGGGTTGAGTTTACTTGAGGCAGCTTTCCATGACCGATCATTCAAAACCATCTTTAAGCGACTGGGCCAATCTGGTCAACAAAGAAACCAAAGGCAAGTCGCCGGAAGATATGGTTTGGCAAACCCCGGAGGGGATTGCCGTCAAACCAATCTACACAGCAGAAGATGTCGCTGACCTGGACTACCAGGATAATCTCCCCGGCTTCGCGCCATTCAAACGCGGACCCAAGGCAACCATGTATGCAGGGCGACCCTGGACAGTGCGCCAGTACGCCGGTTTTTCCACCGCGGAAGCCTCCAATGCCTTTTATCGTCGCAACCTGGCGGCGGGACAACAGGGCCTTTCTGTAGCCTTTGACCTGGCGACCCACCGGGGTTATGACTCCGACCACGAGCGGGTGGTGGGCGACGTCGGTAAGGCAGGAGTAGCCATTGACTCCGTTGAGGATATGAAGATCCTGTTCGACGGTATTCCCCTGGACAAGGTCTCCGTTTCCATGACCATGAACGGTGCCGTGCTGCCGGTGATGGCCAACTATATTGTTGCGGCGGAAGAGCAGGGCGTTACCCCGGACAA
>SBGI01000188.1 GCA_006227015.1 Gammaproteobacteria bacterium | reverse complement strand
AGCGTAATAAATTCCTTTTTCTTCTCGGCGCGATAAGCTTCGCGCCAGGGAAGGAGGTTAATCTTGGCCATACTATTCCAATCCCCTCAGCGCCAGCCCCGCTGCTATCAACATGGCAGGAGCATCATTACTTAGTGCAACAGCATTTACCTTGCCCGACACTTCCATATCTGCGAAGGGGTTAGCCAGCATCGTGGGCAGGCCCAGTTTTTCTTCAACCTCATCCCTCAGGCCTTCCATAGCTGACACACCTCCAGCCATGATCAACTGATCGACATAGTTATATTGGCTGGATGAAAAGAAGAACTGCAATGAGCGAGAAATTTGCTGAACCAGTGCATCCTTGAAAGGCTCAAGCACCTCAGACACATAATCCTCAGGCAGCCCGCCCTGCTTTTTGGCCTGGCCGGCCTCTTCCAGGGAAAGCCCATAACGTCTCTGAATTTCTTCCGTTACCTGCTTGCCACCAAACAACTGCTCTCGGGTGTAGACTGTTTTACCGTTGACCAGAACGCTCAACGTCAACATGGTGGCACCCACGTCAGCAATTGCTACCACTTGCTCACCCAACTCTTCCAGCTGTGTTGCCAGCAACTCGAAAGCTCTTTCAACAGCAAACACTTCAACATCCACAACTTTTGGATTCAGACCCGCCATTTCCAGTGCTTCCGCACGGGAATCAACATTCTCGCGCCGACAAGCTGCCAGCAGGACATCTACCTGGTCTGCATTATTCTGAGAGGGGCCAATGACTTCGAAATCAAGTGCGACTTCGTCGAGGGGGTAGGGAATATACTGATCGGCCTCCAGGGCAATTTGCGTTTCCATTGCCTGATCATTCAGATCCGCCGGCATCTCAATCACCTTGGTGATAACCGAAGAGCCTGAAACTGCCACGGCTGAATCCTTGGCCTTGGCTTTAGCCTGGGAGACAACCTTGCGGATAGTCTCTGCCAACGCTTCAACATTGTTGATATTTTTCTCAACAACCGTATTGGGTGGCAAAGGCCTTACAAGATAGCTCTCTACCTTGTAACGACTACCGCTTCTACTTATCTCTAACAACTTGACAGCAGAAGAGCTTATATCCAGCCCCAATAAACTTTTGGGTTGCTGGTCTAGAAAACTGAAAATTCCCATTTTTGTTTTCTTTTCCCTAGGTTACGCAAAGCAACTAACAGAGAACTTTAACTATTTTCCGCAAGTTTGCAAGTAGTGTATCGCTGTTCCTTTAACTCTATAATATCACGCTGATTTCAAAACGGCTTCAACATGACACACCCCATCTTCAAATTCGCAAGCCTTTTAATCTGGTTGCTTGTCTGTGCGGCCGGTGGCAGCCTTATTGTCACAGGCAGTTTGTATTTATACCTTAGCCCCAAATTACCATCAGTTGAAAGCCTCAGAGAGATAAAACTGCAAACACCTTTGAGAATCTATTCACAAGATTCACAACTTATCGGTGAATTTGGTGAGATGAGAAGAAACCCGGTCACCTTTGACCAAATCCCCCAACCCTACATTCACGCCCTGCTTTCTGCCGAAGACGACCGCTTTTATACCCATTCCGGCGTGGATATCAACGGCCTTCTCCGTGCCGCGTCGCAATTAATGACCTCGGGAGAAATAAAAACTGGCGGCAGCACCATTACCATGCAGGTGGCGAGAAACTTCTTCCTCACGCACAAACAGACTTTTACACGCAAATTTAATGAAATACTTCTGGCACTGAGAATTGAGGATGAGCTCACAAAAAATGAAATACTGACGCTGTATGCCAACAAGATATATCAAGGCAACAGAGCCTACGGCATTGAAGCTGCAGCTCAAGTCTATTACGGCAAGCACATCCACGACCTCAATCTCGCACAACTGGCTATGATTGCAGGCTTGCCAAAAGCGCCCTCTGCCTACAACCCCCTAGCCAATCCGAATCGGGCACTGATCCGTCGAAACTGGATTTTGAAGCGGATGCTTACCCTGGATTATATCGATGAGGACACCTACACCTCAGCCGTCAATGAACCAGTGAGCGCAAGCTACCACGGCTATACCAGCCAGCTGGATGCACCCTATGTCGCGGAGATGGCCCGGCTCGAAATACTGGATATGGTGGGGACAGCCGCCTATACCGACGGCTACCGTGTCTATACCACTGTCGACAGCAAGCTCCAGCAAACTGCACAAAAAGCCGTGCAGACTGGATTAATTGCCTATGACAGCCGCCATGGTTACCGGGGGCCAGAAAAGAGACAACTCAAGGAAGATCAATGGAAAAGCGTGCTCAAGGAAACCCCGACACTGGGCGGACTGATACCCGCTGTCGTCGTTGAAGCAAAAGATAAATCGCTGCTTGTTCAACTTTCAGATCAGGAACAGGTGGAGATTCTCTGGAACCAGGGACTTGAGGGCCTCCGCAAATTCAACAGTCCAAACAGTCGTTCCGCACCCATTAAAAGCGCTCAGGACATTTTTGCCAAAGGCGACCTGATCAGAGTGCAACAACATGCAGATAGCTGGCACCTGGGCCAGCTTCCCAAAGCACAGGCCGCTCTGGCTGCACTTGACCCTGATAACGGAGCATTAAAAGCAATGGTGGGCGGCTTTGATTTCCAACAGAGCCACTTTAATCGTGTGACACAGGCAGAAAGGCAACCCGGCTCAAACTTTAAACCTTTTATCTACACCACGGCTTTGGAGAATGGCTTTACCCCAGCCAGTATCATCAATGATGCACCAGTAGTATTTGAAGATGACCTTCTGGAAAGCAGTTGGCGGCCGGAGAATGACAGCGGGAAATTTTATGGCCCCACACGCTTACGTCAGGCACTCTATTTATCCCGCAATCTTATTTCGATTCGCATCCTCCGGGCACTTGGCATTAACCGAGCCCTGACAGGCCTGGAGCGCTTTGGCTTTGATCCGTCTCAATTACCCCATGACCTTTCCCTGGCGCTGGGCAGCCATGCAGTCACCCCCCTGAAAATAGCCACGGGCTATGCCAGTTTCGCAAACGGCGGCTATCGTATAGAGCCGTTTCTGATTGAGCGCGTAGAGGATAGCGAAGGCAACATTCTCTACCAGGCAGCCCCTCTAACGGTGTGCCGTGAATGTGGCCAGGTGAATAATAGTGCAGCTCATAACGAAGAAAACCTTCTTGATGGAGAGGGTGCAGAAACACCCTCCGACACATTGACGGAAACCTCAACAACTCCTCAGACACCCCCGGCTCCAGAAGCACCAAGAATTATTGATGAGAGAACGGCCTTTATCATTGACTCGATACTCAAGGACGTCATCCGCAAAGGCACCGGGCGAAAGGCACTTGTTCTCAAGCGCGCTGACATTGCAGGTAAAACGGGCACCACCAATGGTCCCAGGGATGCCTGGTTCTCGGGCTACAGTACACATATCGTGACAACAACCTGGGTCGGATTTGATGAAAACCAGATGTTGGGACGTAACGAATACGGCGGCTCTGCGGCATTGCCTATCTGGATAGACTTTATGAAAACGGCTCTCGCCGGCAAACCCCAGTTCATTCGCCCTCAACCGGAAGGGATTGTTATGGCCAGGATAGATCCGGAAAACGGCTTGAGTGTCGGACCCGAGCACCGCAATGCCATTTTTGAAATATTCCGAAAGGAAGATGTCCCTCCCATGGCCGAAACCCACTCACGCGGAAATACTTCAGGAAACTCGGGAGACCCCCGTCCAGAAGATTTATTCTAGACCCATAGTGGCCAGCCAGTGCTTCCAGTCGAAGTGACGATCGGCGATGACATAAAAACTCGGATTTAGCAGAGAAGTTTTACTGTTATACCGCAAGGGGTTAAAACTGGTATCCACAAGCTGCCCACCCGCGGCTTCAACCACTGCCTGACCTGCTGCCGTATCCCACTCAGAGGTTGGCCAAAAATGCGGACACAGGTCCGCCTTGCCTTCTGCGATAAGGCAATGTTTGAGCGAACTTCCTACCGGCTTCACCACAGTCTCACCGAAATGTGCCGACAATGCGTCGCCCAACCTGGAAGCCCGCTCCGAACCATGGCGGCGGCTGGCCACCAGAGTGAGCGGTTCGCCTTTCTCCTCACGCTCAGCCATGGTTCGCACCTTTATTTCATCGGGCTTGATTGCGCGGGGATTATCACACTCATACCGAAAGGCACCACAACCCACCAAGCCGCCATAACCCACCCCCGAGGCCGGCACATACACCACACCCAGAACAGGCTGCCCGTTCGAAATCAAGGCAATATTGACCGTAAACTCACCATTTCCGGAAAGAAACTCCCGGGTACCATCCAGGGGGTCCACCAGCCAGTAATGCTCCCATAAAGACCGCACATCATAGGAGGGGATCAGCGTTTCTTCGGAAAGAACTGGCAAGCCCAGCAACGAGGGCAGCTGCGATTGCAAAAGGTGGTCAGCCGCCCTGTCAGCCTCGGTGACAGGAGAGTGATCTTTTTTTACATCAACTCTCAAATCTCCCACTCTGATATAAAAAGGCATTATGGCTTCCCCGGCCATAACTGCCAGGTCCATGACCTGATCCAGCAGCTCACTACCAAGAGGGAGGCTAGCTTTCATCACACTTCGCCGACACGTCTTCACATCCCCTTGCAATCAATAGATCCCGAACCATATAAAGTGCCGCCAGCGCCCGGCCCTCACTGACATCATCCCGTGCTGCCAGCGCTGGCAGGTTGTTGATTGACCAGGGAATTACTTCAATAGGTTCGGGCTCATCGCCGGGCAAGCGTTTTTCATATAGCCCTTCTGCCAGCACTACCTGTATATCGTGTTCCATATAGGCTGGCGACAACGTCAAACGCTTGATCACTTCCAGCTGTCGAGCCCCATATCCTACCTCTTCCATCAGCTCCCGGTTGGCAGCCTCAAGGGCACTTTCCCCGGCATCTATGGCGCCTTTCGGCAGTGACAGATGGTAATCCTCTATCCCCGTCCCATATTCTCTTACCAACAGGACGGTTTCAGCGTCCAACATGGGGACCATCAACACCGCACCCCGACCAGGCCGCATCAAACGCTCATAGGTTCTGCGCTGCCTGTTGGCAAACTCCAACTGCAACTGCTCCACACGAAACAAGGCTGTTTCAGCCGTGGCCTGACGCTTCAATATCCGGGGTTTTGTGGGCATACTGGAACCATCACTCATCTGCGGCTTTCCATTATAACTGTGAAGATCGACTGGACTAACATTGATACCGTGCTGCTCGATATGGACGGCACCCTGCTGGACCTGCACTTTGACAACTATTTCTGGTTGACACACCTGCCTCAGCGATATGCCGAGCATCATGGCATTTGTCCCGACAAGGCCACCACGGACCTGCACAATCGCTTTAATGAGAAACGCGGTACGCTGGATTGGTACTGCCTGGAATTCTGGTCAGAAGAACTTGGCATCGATATCCGCAAGCTGAAAGAGGAGGTTGAACATCTTATCGTTGAGAGGCCTTTCGTTCAGGAATTCCTGACCCAGCTGGGTCAAGATGGCACGCAACGGGTACTGATCACCAATGCACACCCCAAAAGCCTAGAGCTCAAACTCTCCCTGACCGGCATTGGCCCGTTACTCGATCATATCTATACCTCCCACCAGTTTGGCCACCCAAAAGAATCGCCCGACTTTTGGCATGCGCTCAAACAGCAGCAACATTTCGACCCGCAGAGAACTCTCTTTATCGATGACTCTCTAGAAGTGTTAAAAGCTGCCGCCCGTTACGGCATCGGCCACCTGCTGGGTATCAGTCAGCCAGACAGCAAACAACAGATCCGCCAAATCAACGGCTTTACCAGCATTCAACATTTTGATGAGATTCTCCCCCATGGTTGACCGGAGTCAGGAAAAAGTCCGCCTGGACAAATGGCTCTGGGCAGCGCGTTTCTTCAAGACCCGTGCTCTGGCAAAGGCGGCCATTGAAGGCGGCAAGGTGCACATTGACGGACAGCGGGCCAAACCCAGCAAAGAAGTATCGACGGGCATACATTTGGTAATACGACAGGGCTGGGATGAAAAGACCGTGATCATAGAGAACCTGTCAGAGCAACGGCGTGGCGCCAGCGAGGCGGCTCAACTTTACCGGGAAACCGAGGACAGTATCGCTCAGCGTGAGAAACGGGCAGAGGAGCGCAAGGCAGCCAACCTTCTGCGCCCCTCCCCGGATCATCGCCCCAGCAAAAAAGAACGTCGGCAGATTCATCGTTTCAAGGAGCAGAACCTATGATCCGCAAAATACTTTGTACTTTATGGCTGGCCTTGCCGCTGATGTCATTCAGCGAGATATACCAGTGGAAAGATGCCAACGGCAAGATCCACTACTCCGACAAGCCGCCGGAAAACTCTGCCAGCAGCAAAGACATTTCCGACCAGCTGCGTCCACTCAACAGTGATTCCAGCACATCGGAAACGGACAAACTAAAACAGGTCTTTGCTGGCGAAACTCCGGAAGAAAAAAACTATCGATTGCAGCAGCAGGCCAAGCAACAGCAGCAGGAAGCAAACCGACAACAAGCCTGCCAACAGGCAAGAAACCAGCTATCGGTATTGCGTGGACGGGTTGCCTTTATCGACAAGGAAGGTAAAGAAGTGATTGTTACCGAGGAAGAAAGACAGCAGCGAGCAGACAAGCTGGCACATGAAATCGACAACTACTGCTCCTGACACGCCCCTTGCTAAAAGCGGAATACCCCCGACCTCTGGACAAAACCCCAAAACATCTCTACATTCGCCGCCCTTTTAGGGAGGCCACAGTATGAGTCACGCCGATCAGTTACAACGCTTTATCTTTGAGCATTCAGATATTCGCGGCGAGATACTGACCCTGCAAGACAGCTATCAACGTGTGCTGTCCAACGCCGACTACCCGGCACCCATCAAACAATTGCTGGGGGAGTTTATGGCGGCTGTTGGCCTGCTAAGCGCAACGCTGAAATTTGATGGTGTCCTGACACTTCAGGCACAGGGCAGCGGCCCCCTCTCGACGATCATGACGGACTGCACCCGCCACCACCACCTGAGAGCCATCGCCCGGTTTGATCAGGATTACCACTATAAAGAAGCCCAGACCCTGCAGGAGCTGATCGGCACCGGCACCCTGAGCCT
>SBGI01000215.1 GCA_006227015.1 Gammaproteobacteria bacterium | reverse complement strand
TGGGCATAATCTTCACGCTCAATGGTATCGACCACTTCGTACACTTCTTCCAGCGTGAACGGCACGATACTGGCAAAAGACTGCTTCAAATCCCATGGACAACCTGTCTCAGGGTCACGCAGGCGCTTCATCAGGTACAGCAGGTCCTGAAGCTTATTATCTGTATTGGCCATATCAGTTCTCATCCAGCCTCTGAACACTGGTGACGTTGGGGATCTGGCGCAGTCTGGACATCACCGCGCTCAATTCATCAAAGCTGCTCACCTCGACGGTAATCTCCATACGCACGGAGACCCCTTTTCTGCCCTCATCACTACGGGAGTTCATGGCCAGCACGTTCAGCCCGGACTTATCGAGAATCACACTCACGTCCCGAAGCAGGCCGCTACGGTCATATGAGTCAATAGCGATACGAACCGGATACACCTGTTTGGGTTTGCCGCCCCAAGAAACTTCCAGCACCCGTTCAGGTTCATTGTTCTGTAGCCGCAACAGGTTCCCACAATCCTTGCGGTGCACAGAAACACCGCGACCACTGGTTATATAGCCGCTTATCTGATCTCCAGGAACTGGGCTGCAACAACGGGCAATGTGAGTCAGCAGGTTACCAACACCATAGATATAAATATCCGATTCTTCGTAGCGGCTGGCTTTACTGGGGGTGAATACCGGAATCTTCTGAGGTTTGCTGTTCAGGTCCAGCGTTGCAACAATCGCGTTCACAACCTGGGCGACACCCACGTCGCCGGCACCGATTGCGGCGTACAACCCCTCTTCACCATGCTTATTAAACTTTTCGGCAATGCTATTGAAGTCAATTCGACCGATATTGAGCTGTCGCAACTCCCGATCCAGCATTGCCTTGCCTGCGGATACATTTTTATCCTGATCCTGCTTGCGGAACCATTGCTGAACCTTCGCTCTGGCCCTCGTCGTATGTAAATAGCCCAGTGCCGGCGACAGCCAATCGCGACTGGGAGCCTCCTGCTTACTGGTCAGCACAGAAACCTGGTCTGCAGTATGCAATGAGGCATTCAAGGGCACGATCCTGCCGTTCACCTTTGCGCCTCGGCAGCGATGTCCGACAGAGGTGTGAACACGGTAGGCAAAATCAAGAGGCGTGGCACCCACAGGTAAATCCACCACGTGCCCCTCCGGGGTAAAGACATAGATGCGATCCGTGGCATTATCACGACTGAGTAATTCCTTAACCTGGTCGTCTTCAATCTCCTCGTGCCATTCAAGCACCTGTCGCAACCAGGCAATTTTTTCTTCGTAACTGCGCGCAGAGGCTTTCAGGTCTGTGCCTTTATAGCGCCAGTGCGAGCAGACACCGAATTCAGCCTCTTCGTGCATGTCATAGGTACGGATCTGGATTTCCACGACCTTGCGGTTGGGGCCAATCACAGCCGTGTGCAGAGAGCGGTATCCGTTTTCTTTCGGGGTAGCGATATAGTCGTCGAATTCGTTGGGAATAATACGCCAGTGATTGTGGACGATACCCAATACGGTATAGCAATCTGCCACGGTGGGCACCAACACACGAACCGCACGAATATCGTAAATTTGTGAGAAGCCGACATCCTTGCGGTGCATTTTTTTCCAAATGCTGTAGATGTGTTTGGCACGCCCGGCGATATCGGCTTTGATCCGGGCACTATCAAGCTCTTCGTGCAACGTATCGATTACTTCGTCGATATAACGCTGCCGATCCATTCGGCGCTCGTCCAGTAAACGTGCGATGCGCATGTATTCGTCGGGTTCCAGATAGCGAAAAGCCAGGTCTTCCAGTTCCCACTTCAACTGCCCAATACCGAGCCGGTGGGCCAGCGGCGCATAGACGTCAAATATTTCCCGGGCTACACGCTGGCGTTTTTCATCCGTGGCAGTTTTCAGTGCCCGAATGGCGCAGGTACGCTCGGCAATTTTGATCAGGGCAACACGGACATCATCAATGATTGATACCAGCATTTCCCTGACCTTGGCCGCCTGCTGGGCGGCTGCATGGCCAAATACCGTGGCCTCACCATCAGCACGCAGTGTGCTGATAACAGCCATCTTGAGAACACTGCCTATGAGCTGAGCTACTTCACTTCCAAAATGCTTTTCTACCCGTTCAATTGCCAGCCGACGCTCCCTGACAACCCGGTAAAGGATCGCGGCAATCAGGCTGTCTATGTCGTAGAGATGTAGTTCAGCAAGGATTTCAGCCATTTCCAGGCCGGTTCGAAAACTACTAACGGTGGGTGTCCAGCGTTCATCACCTGATTTTTCTTCCGCTTCGCGGGCAAGTTCACAGGCGGCGATTAATGTGTCACGAACATTGCGATCTATGACAATTTTACTCAGCAGGCTATCTACCCACTGCTCTATGATAATGGTCCCCTGCTCCTGGACCGGATGATGGTCTCTAACCTGTACCATAGACAACTCTTATCAGGTGTTTGGTGATTCCCGGATATTGTGCTCGAACTTCGCGATGCCCATTAACCACTAAAAACTTCTGCTCACCACCATTGTGACTGGGCTTGTTTCGTATTCTTAAGTAAGTGAAGGTTCAGCCCGAGAGCAGCTTAACGCCGGGCCGAATGGCCTGCAACTCACTGCTGATAGCTATTCGGCCTGGTAAATTCCTGAGGATAAATAACGATCTCCACGGTCGCAGATAATCGCGACAATGACTGCATCTTCCATTTCTGCTGACAATTTCAGCGCCCCGGCAACTGCGCCTCCCGAAGACACGCCGCAGAAAATACCTTCTTTGCGTGCCATATCTCGCATGCAGTTTTCGGCATCGGACTGGGAGATATCCATGACGCGGTCGACACGGGATGCATCAAAAATGGCAGGCAGGTAGGCCTCCGGCCAGCGACGGATACCGGGGATAGCTGCCCCCTCCTGGGGTTGCAGACCAACAATCTGAATGGAGGGATTCTGCTCCTTCAGATAACGGGAAACACCCATAATGGTACCCGTTGTTCCCATGGAACTGACAAAGTGGGTTACACGATGATCACTCTGTCGCCATATTTCCGGCCCGGTATGTTCATAATGGGCCAGAGGGTTATCAGGATTCCCGAACTGATCGAGAACGATCCCCTTGCCCTCTGCCTCCATCGCTTTGGCCAGGTCCCTAGCCCCTTCCATACTCTCTTCACGACTGACCAGAACAAGCTCGGCACCATAGGCGCGCATGGCGGCCTTGCGCTCCTCAGTGCTGTTTTCTGGCATGATCAGGATCATACGGTAACCCTTGATAGCAGCAGCCATCGCCAGAGCAATACCGGTATTCCCGGAAGTCGCCTCAATTAGCGTATCACCAGGACGGATCTGACCCCGTTGTTCAGCACGCTGGATCATACTGATGGCCGGACGGTCCTTCACCGAACCGGCAGGGTTATTACCTTCCAGTTTCACCAGGATGGTATTGGATGTTTCGCCAGGTAATCGCTGTAAACGGACTAAAGGGGTTTCGCCAATACAGGATTCAATGGTCGGGTAGCTCATTATTCTCTCAACATCCGGATAGTTGCCGACCCACTACCAATCGATCCAGGGTCGTTGCATCAAAGTGCGCCTATTCTAGCTAGGCACTGCAGTATTGTCTTGCTGAGTGGTTGAGGCGGTAAAGATTGTTTATGTCTAATTGTCTGCGAAATGGTTATTGCAACCATCGCATCATGGCATTTTTGAGAGCACAACAAACGCCAGGGCATAGTGTTGTTCATCGGAGAGACTCAACATAACTTCATCGGCCCCCAGCTCACTCATCGCCTGCTGGGCGGTTGTACTCAACCTGAACTGGGGTCGCCCTTTCGGTGTGTTATGGGTTTCCATATCCTGCCATGAAATTGCACCGATACCCGTGCCCAGTGCCTTTGCCAGGGCTTCTTTCGCGGCAAAGCGTTTTGCCAGATAGGCTGAAGGTTGAACAGACTGATCAAATCGGTCCAGCTCTGCGGGGCACAGAATCCGTTCAGCAAATTTTCGCCCATGCTGTTGCAATGCCTTGTGTATCCGGGCAATTTCAACAATATCGGTGCCAATAGCTACAATCATGCAGAACCCCGGTTATGTGCCTGTTCTCGGGTAAAGAGTTCTCGACTTCTCAATGGGCGATCACCCAGAAGATTCTGTATTGCCAACCGCATTAAACGCTTGGCCGCTTTAACATTGCCAGGTTCTGTGTATTCTTCAGCGGCAATTGCCAGAAGCGAATCACCTCTGAAGCAATTGGCCTGCTGACGTTCAGTGGCGCTCAAGCTGCGTGATGTGACACCCACAACCGGATCAAACCAGTACCAGCCATCGGGGTCAATCTCGGCGCCACTCCCTTCAACGTGTTCCAAGGCCAGCCCATAACCCAGGTCCGACAACAGCCGCCGCTCGAACCTGCGCAATGCGGGTTCAATATGCTCACCCTCAGACAGCGCATGCAATGTGGTCAGGTAACAATCAAACAGGGCTTCATGGGGATCGTGATCCGCCAGCAGCCGCAGAATCAGCTCATTAAGGTAAAAGCCGCTGAACAGGGAGTCACCACGCAGTATCAGAGGAACTCCCGAAGCTTCTGCATTGGACAGCGTCTTTAGCTCACCCTTACCTCGCCAGCCTACAATCAATGGAGCAAAAGGCTCAATGGTGCGACCACGACCCTTGCTGCGCCGCAGAGACCCGCGTGCTACAAGCCTCAGGCGCCCATGGTGGCGGGAAAAGAGATCCACCAGTTGGCTGGTTTCCCGGTACGCCTTTGTGTGCAGGACAAACGCGGGCTCACCATCCACATGCTGTAAAGACACGGGTTATATAACCTTAAATAAACGTGTATGCGGAATGAACAGGGTGAAGCAGTGCTGGGACAAGGTTAGGCGGTTCATAAATACCCTGGCAATGTTTTACTCGTCGTAACCCAGGCTACGCAGTGCTCGGTCATCGTCCGACCAACCTCTTTTCACCTTAACCCAGAGGTTGAGCATGACCTTGTTGTCTATCAAACGCTCCATATCCATGCGTGCCTGTTGGCCAATTTTTTTCAGACGTGCACCCTTTTCCCCGATGATAATTTTTTTCTGGCCTTCCCGTTCAACCAGGATCAGGGCACTGATATGACAGATTTTCCCCTGATATTTGAACTCCTCAACTTCCACAGCAACTTCATAGGGCAGTTCAGCGCCAAGTTGCCGGGTAATTTTTTCGCGGACAATCTCTGACACCAGATAACGCTGGGTACGATCGGTAATCTGATCCTCTGGATAATAGTGAATACCCTGAGGAATCTGCGCGACAATCGCTTCTTCAAGTTCCTGCAGGTTCTGGCCGTGCAGTGCTGAAACCGGTATCAGTATGGCCTCGGGAAAACGGCTGGACAGGTTTTGCAATTGGGGAATCAGGTCTGATTTTTTGTCCAGACGATCACTTTTATTCAGCGCGATGATGACCGGCGCATTGCTTCTGGCGATTTCCTCGGCAACTTTTTCATCAGCTTCTGTCCAAATTGTGCGATCTACCACAAAGACCACCACGTCAACGTCCCGGATAGCGCTCTCTGCCGAACGGTTCATAAAGCGATTAATGGCCTTATCCTGATTGGAGTGCAAACCGGGGGTATCAACAAAAATTAACTGTATGTCGCCCTCGGTTTTAATCCCCAGGGTGTTTTGTCTCGTGGTTTGAGGCTTTCGTGAAGTGATACTGATTTTCTGGCCTAATAAATGATTCAACAGTGTCGATTTACCGACATTTGGACGCCCGACAATGGCCACGTAACCACAGCGGCTTTGTTTTTCTAGATCGTTATTCAATGATGTAATCCTGACAGGGCGGCAGCAGCCGCTTTTTTCTCAGCTGACCGCCGACTTGAGCCCTCACCAACTGTCGGAGTCGGCAGTCCTTCGACAGAGCAAGTGACTGTAAAATACTGATCGTGTGCTTCGCCGGTTATATTAACCACCTCGTAAACAGGCAGAGACTTCCCCCTGGACTGCAATAATTCCTGTAATTGGGTTTTGGGATCTTTCAGACTGATCTCCGAGAGGTTATCCAGCCGCTCGGCAAACCATGCGAGCACCACTTTTTCACAGGCTGCCATACCACCGTCCAGGTAGATTGCCCCAATAATGGCTTCAACGGCATCGGCCAGGATCGATTCGCGACGGTGGCCGCCGCTTTTTAACTCGCCACCACCGAGTTTCAGGTTTTCACCGATACCCAATTCCCTGGCAACCTCGGCAAGCGTCTTGCCTTTCACCAGGCTGGCCCGGTAACGACTGAGGTCGCCTTCACTGGTTTCAGGGAGTTTCTGGTATATGGCGTGACCAATAATAAAGTTGAGCGCGGCATCGCCCAGAAACTCAAGGCGTTCGTTGTTATTGGCACCATAACTGCGGTGGGTCAAGGCGAGTTCGTACAAGGCCTGATCCTGGAAATCATAGCCAATGCGCTTGAGCAGTCGCTGTTGATTGATATTCACTCGGTATTATTTGGAGGTGTCGTAAGAATTTTTAAATTTTACAACCACGTCCAGATTGCCCATAAAATTGACTCTTTTTTCATAATCGAGAGTCACCGAAGTATGGGTTTTATCCCGGATAATTTTCACATCCCTCATATCCATATCGCGAACATTATTGATATCAAAATTATCTGAAAGTTTTCTTCGGATCTGCTTGTCCGTAAGTGTATGAATATTCTCATCGGCCAGTGAGTCAATGGCCGCGCTGACAAATGAGTTATCCAGGTACAATGGCCCGATTTTCAGGCCCGCGGTAATAATAAACCCGGCAATGGCAAGTACACACAACCCACCCAATACGGTAACGCCCTGTTGCTTATGCTGCTTCATTTGCGTATCTCCATAGTCATCCCGACAGATATTACTGAATTTTTCCTATACGGTCGAAACTGGGCAGACTGCCCAGTGATTCCCAGTGCATCCAGATCATGACTGCTTTTCCAACAATGTTTTTCTCCGGCACCGCGCCCCAAACGCGACTGTCACTACTGTTATCACGATTGTCCCCCATCATGAAGTAGTGTCCTTCTGGGACGATGTACGCAAAATTTCTACCCAGAGGCCCGGGAACCACACTTTTTTGCATCCTGTGCACCACATCGCCCAAGACCTCATCATTAATGATGAATC
>SBGI01000290.1 GCA_006227015.1 Gammaproteobacteria bacterium | reverse complement strand
TGTTTACCCTGATGTCCCAGGCAGCCATTGGTGCATTTGCGATCGTCTTTCTCGGCGCCCAGGCCGACATTGCCCCTCTGCAATGGTTTACTGGCCAGATGCTGTATGTGCCGCTGCTGGCCATCAGTCTAGGTCTGGTTGGACTGGGACTTTTTATGTCCACCACCCACCTCGGCAAACCCCTTCGCTTTTACCGTGGCTTCAACAACCTCAGACATTCACCGGTGTGCCGCGAAGGTCTGGGCATTGCCCTGTTTATGGCTTTCCTCGGCCTACACTTGCTATGCAGCCTGCCTACAAACAGCCTGTTCTCAAGCCTTTGGGAAGCAATCACCGGCACGGCGATCAGCGAGGCAACCATCAGCGCGCTGAGTCTGCCGGCAGAAATCTGCGGTTATCTGGCCATTTTGTCCGGCGCCGCCGGCCTGTACTACATGAACCGCTGCTACCGTATTCCCGCCAGACCCTTCTGGAATCACTGGCAGGTGGCCACCAGCTTTTATGGCAATGCTCTTTCACTTGGCGCCGTGATCACAGGGCTCCTGCTGCTACCCGCACTGCTGATGGCCGGGACCGATCTCACTCCGGGCATACAGTTGGTTGCCGCCCTGATCGCAGTCGGTGCCGGTATGGAAGGCATAGGTCTGTGGCGTCATAACCGCGACCTGTCTGCCGCCGAACATGAAGGGGCTGCTTCACACTATGTTCAGTGCACCACCTTTGGCAAAAGTTACTGGCTGCGCAACGGCCTGCTGGCGAGTGTTATCGCAGCAGCACTCACCCTGGCAACGCTGGAACTGGGAGCCACATCTGCTCTGGCGATTCTCTGCGGTATTTCACTATCAGTGGTGGCCACAAGCCTGATCGGTCGCGCTCTGTTCTATGTGCTGGTGATCCCCACCACCATGCCCGGAGCTTTTTTCTGGCGCAACAAGGGCTTTGAACAGCACGCACGGGATATCGGATTGGCAAATATGCCCCAGGTCGGCGTTGCACCACTCCGCCATTAAGGCAGTTCCTGTAGCCACATATTCCCTGGCCAGGGCTGATGCCGTGGATTTGTCCTAGAAGTTCAGATCCACGGCCTCGCCAGCCTGCTCACCGCAGACACGACTTAGCAATTCCGGCAGGGTTTCGCCGGTTGTGGAGCACTGCCATGAAGCCCCGTCGAAGTTGAAATGATAACCACCGGACTTTGCCGCCACCCAGATCTGCGACATGGCAGGCTGTCGGGAAATAATAACCTTTGAGCCATCGGCCTCTATGGTCAACGTCATGACTCCGGCCGAGGTTTCATAATCAATATCGACACCACAATCATCAAGCGCCTCTTCGATCACCAGCATCAGGTCATCGGCCAGGTCGCTGAACTCTGTTTCATTCACGATGAAAACAACTCCGGGATAGCATAGAAAAGTGATTCGCAGAGTATACGCGATTGAGTGCAACCGACTACAGCCGGTATACTCGCGGGCTTGTCATCATTCAAATTACGGGTTTTCCCATGCAACGAATTTTTGCATTGGTGCTGCTGGCAGCGCTGTCTCTCATTGGCCTGACTGGATGCGGTAACAAAGGGCCTCTGTTTCTGCCGCCCGAGCCGGTAGAGGAAGTACCCGCGGAGGTGGAAACACCTGCAGACTCCGAACCATCCTGATCGCCAGACAGACATCAAACATGACACATTTTTCCTACCGTCACGGCGTGCTATGTGCCGAAGAGGTTTCGTTGACGGCCATTGCAGAACGCTATGGCACGCCAACCTATGTGTACAGCCGCGCCGCGCTGACTGAACATTTTATGGCATACAGCGAGGCACTGAGTGACTGCCCTCATCTCGTCTGTTATGCAGTCAAGGCCAATTCCAATATCGGGGTACTGAATGTTCTCGCCAGGCTTGGTGCCGGCTTTGACATTGTTTCAGTTGGAGAACTGGAACGTGTGCTGGCCGCTGGCGGTGATGCCAGCAAAGTGATTTTTTCCGGTGTTGGCAAGCTACCCCATGAAATGGTTCGCGCCCTGGAAGCAGGTATTCACTGCTTCAACGTCGAGTCTGAGGCAGAGCTGGAAGTACTGAACGAGGTTGCAGGCGAATGCCGCGCCATTGCCAACGTCTCACTCAGGGTCAATCCCGATGTGGATGCTAAAACTCACCCCTACATATCCACCGGGTTGAAAGAAAATAAATTCGGCATCGATATTCATCGTGCGACAGCTGTCTACACCCGCGCCAATGAATTACCCAACATCAATATTATCGGTGTCGACTGCCATATTGGTTCGCAATTGACCGACACCTCACCCTTTATTGATGCCTTGCGACGGGTGTTGACACTGGTCGATGACCTCGCAGCCAAGGGTATTTCTCTGCAACACCTGGACCTGGGTGGCGGGCTGGGTGTGCGCTACCAGGACGAACAACCCCCACACCCTGCGGAATATATTGCAGCGTTGCGCCAGGAACTGGGAGATCGTGAGTTGACATTGGTGCTGGAGCCAGGCCGCTCCATTGCTGCCAATGCCGGCGTGCTTCTCACCCGGGTACAATATTTAAAGCCGGGCGATGAAAAGAACTTTGCTATTGTCGATGCGGCCATGAACGACATGATACGTCCGGCCCTGTATCAGGCCTGGTTAAGTATTGATCCCGTGACACCCAGAGAGAATGCCGACCCACGACATTGGGATATCGTTGGTCCGGTTTGTGAAACTGGAGATTTTCTCGGCAAGGATCGTGCGTTGGCCATCGAGCCCCATGACCTGCTCTGTGTCGGATCTTCCGGTGCCTACGGATTTACCATGAGCTCCAACTACAACAGCCGGGGTCGAGCCGCGGAAATTATGGTGGATGGCAATCAGGCTTATGAAGTACGCCAACGGGAGAGCATTGCGGATTTGATTCGCGGCGAAACCATTCTTCCTGTATAAACGACAAGGACTGTCCAGGCAGGCACAATGAAAACTCGGCGACACAATCAAAACGGTATGCTGCTACGTTTTACCAAAATGCATGGACTGGGTAACGACTTCGTCATGATCGATGGAGTTTCCCAGGGCGTCACTATGACCCCCGAGCTGGCGCGCAAACTGGGAGACCGGCGCTTCGGCATTGGTTGCGACCAGGTTCTACTGGTCGAACCCCCCACGACCCACGATGTGGATTTCCGCTACCGCATCTTCAACCAGGACGGCAGCGAGGTGGAGCAATGCGGCAATGGCGCCCGCTGCTTTGCCAAATTTGTCCGCGATCGGCATCTCACCGGCAAGAGCGACATCCGGGTGGAAACCGCGTCCGGCATCATTACCCTGCATGTCAAACGCAACAACCTGATTGCCGTGAACATGGGGGTTCCTGAGTTGGAACCAGCAAAAATTCCCTTTCTGGCGAATCAAAGGCAAACCACCTACCCCATTGAAGTACTTGGGCAACAATTGATGGTAGGCGCTGTGTCTATGGGCAACCCCCATGTGGTGCTGACAGTGGAAAACACTTCGACAGCACCGGTGGAGACTCTGGGTCCGGCGCTGGAAAGCCATGCGAGCTTTCCCAACAGGGTGAATGTCGGATTCATGGAAGTGGTCAGCCGCAATGAGATTAACCTGCGCGTCTACGAACGCGGTGCAGGGGAAACCCTCGCCTGCGGCACCGGGGCCTGCGCTGCTGCGGTAGCCGGTCAGTTGCAAGACCTGATAGACTCGACTGTAACGGTAAACCTGCCGGGAGGGAGCCTGGAAGTGAGCTGGTCCGGCGAGGGAGAGCCAGTGATCATGACAGGAAGCGCCACCACGGTGTTCCACGGGCGGATAAGAATATGACGACAGAACAACAAGCTCCTGCATTAGAAGACCTTGATACCGAACAGGTCAAAACCTACCTGCAGCAGCACCCCGACTTTTTTGAAGACCACCCCGAATTGCTGGAAATGATCAGCCTTCCCCACGAGAGTGGCGCGGCAGTTTCCCTGGTGGAGCGCCAGATTGCAGTACTACGCGAACGCAACCTGGAGATGCGGCAACGCCTGAACGGCATGCTCGACTCCGCCAAAGTCAACGACAAACTGTTTGAAAAAACCAAGCGTCTGATTCTTACCCTGCTGGAAGCCGGTGACCGACAAGCAGTACTCGAGGCCGTTTCCACGAGCCTGGCCAGTGATTTCCAGGTAGAATTCCACAGCGTTCTGCTGTTTGCGGATCAGGCTCAGGAGCTGCCATCCCCCCATACGCGGATTGTCAGCCACGAAGATGCAAAATCCCAGATCGGCACGCTGCTGCGCAACAGCCGCACCATCTGCGGGGTGCTCGGCACAGAAGAACTGTCATTCCTGTTTGGTGATGCGGCCAGCAATGTGGGATCTGTTGCCGCCGTTCCGCTGATTCAGGGCAGTGCTTTTGGTTTTCTCGCCATTGCTCACAGTGACCCCAATTATTATCGCAGCAGTATGGGCACACTGTTTCTGAGCTATATAGCCGAGGTCCTGAGCCGTGTGATTCCCCGGCTGGATGCCTGAGGCGGGACAGTAACCCATGGGCAGCACACTATCCGATCAGCTCGCCCAGTTTGAAGAACATCTGCGCAGTGAGCGCAGGTTGTCTCCCTACACCATTCAGAGCTATGGCCGCGACCTGCAAAAACTTGCCAGCTGGTGTCAGCGGCAGCAACAGGTCGACCTGTCCCGACTTAATGGCCAACACATCCGCCTGTGCCTTTCCGAGCTTCATCGCCAGGGACTTGGTGGTCGTAGCCTGCAGAGATGGCTGTCTTCATTGCGAACCTTCTTCAACTACGCGCTGAAGCAACAGTGGGTCAAAACCAATCCCTGCGCCGGGCTTAATGCGCCAAAATCCCCGAAAAAACTACCGCGGACGCTGGATGTTGACCAGGCCAACCAGTTCGTCAGCACACCCGGTGACAGCTGGGTAGACTGCCGGGATCACGCCATGATCGAGCTGTTCTACTCCTCGGGGTTACGCCTGTCCGAACTGATTTCACTCAACCTGGTTGATATAGACTTTGCCGATCAACTGGTCAGAGTTACTGGCAAAGGGGGAAAAACCCGACTGGTACCTGTTGGCAGCCACGCCATCAAGGCATTGCGACAATGGCTGCAACGTCGGCCGGAAAATCTTTCAGCAGAATCCCAGGAAGCAGTATTTATCTCCTCACGCGGCAAACGCATCGCACCTCGTACGGTTCAGGAACGTCTGCGTCTGATCAGCTTGCAGCAGGGCATGCAGGGCAAAGTCCACCCCCACATGTTGCGCCACTCATTTGCCAGCCACCTGCTGGAGTCCAGTGGCGACCTCCGCGCAATCCAGGAACTGCTTGGACATGCCAATTTGTCCACTACCCAGATTTATACCCACCTCGATTTCCAGCACCTGTCCAAAATTTACGATCAGGCCCACCCCCGAGCCAAACGTAAAGGTGATCCAGAATAAACCTTCACTTTTTCCCGTCATCTTTACCTCATAATTCAGGCAATTTTTACAAAACTTTTTCCACTGTAAGGACTCTAACCTCCGTCTTTTTGCACCCCCATATGGAGTAGCGTCGTGCGCCAATTACTGATCATTTCTCTGGCCCTGTTTTCAATATCCTGTCTTGCCGATGACGACAACCGCCGACTTATCTCGACCAATGGTTATGGCGAAATCAAGGCCAGTGCCGATACGGCCATTATTGATCTGAGTATTCGCGCAACACGCAAATCGGGACAGGATGCCAAGCAGGAGGTGGATGACCGCTTCAACAATTTCCTCGATCAACTGCAAGCCATGGCAATTGATCGCAAGGACGTTATAGCCTCGACACTGAGGGTTTACCCGCGCTATGAACACAGCAACGGCAGTCGTCATTTCAGTGGCTATGAAGCTATCAGAACACTGTCGGTTACCTTGCATAAGCTTGATCAGCTCACTCACGTGATGGATCAGGCCCTGGCACACAAGCTGGAGGGCATCGACAACATCCGCTATGAGAACAGCAAGGCAGACGAGTTCCGCATAAAAGCTCACCAGCAGGCTATCGAAGATTCAAAACTGAAAGCCGCCGCCCTGGCACAAGCTTACGGCGCCGAGTTGGGGCCCATCGTGCGTATTGATTACCACCGCAACACGCCCATGTATGCGTCAAAAGTACAGGATGGCGTGGAATCGGCACAGATGTTGCGTTCATCCCCCTCAAGACCCGGCACATATCTGCCGGACGAGCTGACTTACAACGACAACATCCAGGTAGTGTTTGACCTGATTATTAACCCATAAAAAAATAACGAAGAACTATGACTGATCTTTCCGCCATACATATGACCCCTCACCGCGAGCAGCAACCCAAAGTGGGTATTAGTGCCTGTCTGGCAGGCCAGGCCGTTCGCTACGATGCAGGCCACAAATACCACAACCTCATTATGGAGGAACTGGGCCCCTGGCTCGACCTGCAGATTTTCTGCCCTGAAGCCGATGCCGGACTGGGCATACCGAGACCAGCTGTAAAGCTGGTCGAAACTGATACGGGTGAACTTTGTGCACTCGGGGTGGAATCACCCGAACTGGATGTCACCGCACCGCTCAAGCAAGGGGCTGAAAAATTCGCCTCAAAGCTGGCGTCGGAGCTGTGTGCCTATATTGTGAAATCCCGCTCGCCAAGCTGTGGCGCAGGGTCAACCCCTGTTCACGACGAAAGAGGGTCAATAAACCGGGACGGTGATGGCCTTCTGGTCAGCGCTCTTAAGCAGGCCTGCCCCGGACTATTGATTATTGAGGAATCTGATCTGGACTCTGTGGAAAAGTGCCGGTCATTCCTGGAACAATGCTACGTATTGAGTGAACGTTAAAGTCCAATTTTCAAATAGCGTCGCTACCGGTTTCACCGGTACGAATACGAATCACTTGCTCCAGCTCTGAAATAAAGATTTTGCCATCACCGATCTTGCCCGTCTGGGCGGATTTGGTGATCGCTTCCACAACTGTGTCTGCATGACCATCTTCCACCGCAATTTCAAGCTTCACCTTGGGCAGAAAATCCACGACATATTCAGCGCCGCGATACAGTTCTGTATGACCTTTCTGGCGGCCAAAACCTTTTACTTCAGTGACAGTAATACCCTGGATACCCACCTCGGCCAGCGCCTCACGGACATCATCCAGTTTAAAGGGTTTAACAATGGCGGTAATAAGCTTCATAGGAGTTTA
>SBGI01000312.1 GCA_006227015.1 Gammaproteobacteria bacterium | reverse complement strand
CAGACACACCTGAAACAGGTGGCCTCCACCAGCTACCGCCTGGACAACTGGTTCTTCAGCGTCAAGGGACAAAAATTCCAGACACTCAATGATGACTTTGATCGCATCAAGCAATACAAACAATTGCCCCGCGTGGATGCCAATGGCGACTACCGCTTTGGCGATTTCGTGGTCAATCTCGACAACCAGTACACCTATTTTGACCACGACGATGATGACAATCTGGCACCGGCCAACACCTATTTGCAGGATGACCTCGGCACCTTTGTCACCGGTGAGCGCCTGCGACTGAACTACAGTGTCACTTGGGACAAGCAATGGGCATGGGGTTATTTCCGACCCACCGCCAAAGTCAGACACCTGACCTATAACCTCGACGACCCTATCATGGGTCAAAATGACGACAGCCCGTCCGTCACCGTGCCCACTGGCGTGATCGATGCCGGCATCTACCTTGAGCGTGATACCACTCTGCTGAAAGGCTTTACCCAAACGCTGGAACCACGGGTATACATGGTCCACACAAAATACGAGGACCAGAGCGATCTGCCAGACTTTGATACCTCACTGATGACCTTCAGCTACAGCCAGCTGTTCCGCGATGACCGCTTTACTGGCGGTGACCGCATCGGTGATACCGAGCAAATCTCTGTGGGTCTGACCAGCCGCCTTATTGACCAGCACACCGGTGTTGAATGGCTGCGCGCCAGCATTGGCCAAATATTCTACCTGGATGACCGCTACGTTACCCTCGACCCGTCAATGGACAAAGCGTTCCTGAAAGCACTGGGCGATCCCGATAGTCTTTCTGCTGCGCAGCGTGAAGTGGCTGCCGACATGCTGAGAGACGAATCTGCCTATGCGGCAGAGATTGCCCTGCGCCTGAGTGAAAACTGGCGCGCCCAGGCTGACCTGCTTTACGATGAAGACGACAGCCAGCTGGATCGAGGCACTGCCAGCCTGCGCTATAACGACAGAAACAACCGCCTGTTTAATGTCAGCTACCGCTTTAACCGCAGAATTCCCCGCATAGTTGGCAGTGAAGTCATTGACACGGATATCGAGCAGGCCGATTTTTCCACCATGCTACCCATCGGTCGCAACTGGAGCCTGATTGGCAAACATAATTTTGATCTGACCAACAGCCGTGAACTTGAGACGTTTTTTGGTTTCCAATATGACAGTTGCTGCTGGCGATTCAGCCTTCTCGCCCGTCGCTGGCTTGACCGGGATGACTTCATCCTGTTGCCAGACGAAGATCTGGAAGAGGATGATGGCATTTTCTTCCAGATTCAGTTCAAGGGGCTGGCCGGCAGCGGCCGCAAAGTCGATGCCATTCTCCAAGATGGCATCTATGGCTATGAACCGACCGAATAATTTCCTACAGGCAACCACATGAGATTACGCAGTAACCTATTTTCTTTTTTTGCCATGCTGGCTGTAATTTCCGGCGCTTGCGCTCCCACTGTGGCTGAAGAAGTGCTGATTGACAGCATTGCTGCCGTGGTAGACGAAGACGTAGTGATGGCCAGCGAGCTCGATGAACGGGTTCGGGAAATCTACATCCGTATGAAGGACAGTAACACCCAGATTCCTCCGGGAGATGTGCTGATCCCACAGGTTCTTGAGCGATTGATTCTGGAGCGCATTCAGCTGAGCCGCGGACAGCGGGCAGGGGTTCGCATCAGTGATGATGAAGTTAACCAATCTATCGCACGTCTTGCCCAGAGCCGCGGAATGACGGTAGATCAAATGGTGGAACACGCGCATCAGAATGGTATCTCCCTCCGCCGCTTACGGGACCAGATTCGTACAGAAATGATCATCAAGCGCGTGCAGGAAGGACTTGTCAATCGCCGCATCAATGTCTCCGAGCAGGAAATTGATAATTTCCTGAAATCGGAAGAAGGGCAGCAGTGGTCATCTCCTGACGTCAACCTCGGCCATATTATTCTGCCGCTATCTGCTGGGGCCCCCCGGGATGAAGTCGCCATGGTTGAGAACAAAGCGCGTGAGCTGTTTGAGCAACTGCAGGGGGGTGCGGATTTCAGGAGCATTGCCATTGCCAATTCTTCAGGACAAAATGCCCTGCAAGGCGGCGATCTGGGCTGGCGCAAGACCACCCAACTGCCCACCATTTTTATTACCGCCATCGACAAGCTACTGCCCGGGGAAGTGAGCGTACCCATTCGCAGTGATGCCGGCTACCACATTCTAAAACTCTACGACCGTCGCGGTGGCAGCGAGAGGATCGTATTACAACACCACGTGCGTCATATTCTGATTAAGCCGAACGAGATTCGTACTGAAGAAGATACCAAGGCCATGCTGGAAGGTATTCGCGCCGATGTCATGAATGGCGCTGACTTTGCCGAGCTGGCACGGGAAAACTCGGAAGATATTGGTACCGCTCTGGCAGGAGGCAGCCTGGGCTGGTCCGTGCCCGGGCAGTTTGTTCCCGAGTTTGAAGAAACCATGAACAATATTGGCCTCAACGACGTCAGTGAGCCATTTCGCAGCCAGTTCGGCTGGCATATTCTGCAAGTCACGGAAAGAAGGCGCCAGGATTTCAGCGAAGACCTTCGCCGCAGTCAGGCCAAGAATATTTTGCACCAACGCAAGTTTGAAGAAGAGCTGCAAATCTGGCTTCAGGAAATTCGCGACGAGGCCTTTGTAGACATCAAGTTGTGACCAGACTGGCCATTACTCCGGGGGAGCCCGCAGGCATTGGCCCGGACCTCGTCGTACAGCTGGCCCAGCGGCCACGGCCTTGTGAACTGGTGGCCTACGCCGACCCGCAGCTATTACTCTCCCGTGCAGAGCTTCTGGGGCTGCCTCTAACGATCAGAGAATTTCCCGGCACAGCAACTGGCCCGCTGGCTGAGGGAGAGCTTTTCGTGCGCCCGGTGAACCTTAACCGCCCTGCCACCCCCGGCGAACTGTGTGCCGATAATGCCGCCTACGTGCTGGAAACACTAATTGCTGCAGCCACTGACTGCCAAAGCGGCGATGTCGACGCCATGGTAACCGGCCCGGTCCACAAAGGCATTATCAACGAGGCAGGCATCGCCTTTAGTGGTCATACGGAATTTCTTGCCGAGCTGACGCATACCCCACGGGTGGTCATGATGCTGGCCACCGAGGGGTTGCGCGTGGCCCTGGCTACAACCCACTTACCCCTCGCCCAGGTTCCGAGTGCGATTTCGCAAACCTCACTCACGGAAGTGATCACCATTCTGGACAGGGACCTGAAACAGAAATTTGCCATCGACAATCCGCATATTCTTGTTTGCGGGCTGAATCCGCATGCAGGGGAAGGTGGTCATCTGGGACAGGAAGAGATTGATATCATCGTGCCAGTACTGGAGAAGTTACGTCACTCAGGATTATCCCTTGAGGGCCCCCTACCTGCAGACACCCTCTTCACCCCCAAGTATCTGGCTCACTGTGATGCGGTACTTGCCATGTACCATGATCAGGGCCTGCCTGTATTGAAATACATAGGCTTTGGTGCCGCAGTAAACATTACCCTGGGATTGCCCATCATTCGCACTTCTGTAGATCACGGTACGGCGCTGGATCTGGCTGGGACAGGAAAAGCTGATATCGGCAGCCTGTTGACGGCGATCACCTACGCCCAAACTATGGTGGAAGCCCGTCAATGAGCGAACGCAGCTATGGTGGCCATCAGGCGCGCAAACGGTTTGGGCAAAACTTTCTGGTAGATCACAACATCATTGCCAAAATCGTTGCCGCCATTGCCCCCAAGCCCACTGACAATCTGATTGAGATTGGCCCAGGTCAGGGCGCCATTACAGAACCGGTGCTGTCCCGCTGCCCGACACTCAAGGTGCTTGAACTGGACCGCGATCTGATTCCTTTACTCAAGGTAAAGTTTCAGCACTACCCATCTCTGCAAATTCACCAGGGCGATGCGCTGAAAACAGATTTCGGCCAGTTTTATGAAGTTGGCCACCCATTACGCATTATTGGCAATTTACCCTACAACATTTCAACACCCTTGCTGTTCCACCTGCTCGGCTACAGCGACAAAATTCACGATATGCACTTTATGTTGCAAAAAGAAGTGGTTGACCGCCTCGCAGCGACCCCAGGGAGTAATCATTACGGACGGCTGAGTGTCATGGTGCAATACCACAGCCAGGTGCAACCACTGTTTCCGGTACCGCCCGGGGCCTTTCGGCCCGCGCCCAAAGTCGATTCGGCGATCGTGCGCATACTGCCCTATTCACAACCTCCCCACCCAGCAAAGGATCCTGTAAACATGTCACGTCTGGTCAATGCCTGTTTCCAGCAACGCAGGAAAACCATACGCAACACTCTCAAGCACCTGGTCAGTGCCCAGCAACTCGAGATGCTGGACATTGATTTGTCATTGCGACCCGAGAAACTCGACGTGGCGGATTTTGTTCACCTCAGCAATCAACTGACGGAGATGGCATGAACCATATTGTTGTACTCGTCACCACGGAGTACCTTCCCCGACAGTCGGAACCCGAGCAGGGCAAGTACGCTTTTGCCTACCATATCCGGATTGAAAATCATGGATCTGAAGCGGCCAAGTTACTCAGCCGACACTGGATCATCACCGACGGCAATTCCCGCGTGAAAGAAGTTCGCGGGCCAGGTGTTGTCGGCGAGACACCGCGAATTGAACCAGGAGATCACTACGAATACAGCAGCAGCGCCATCCTTGAGACCGAAGCGGGAACCATGGAAGGCAGCTATCAGATGGTGAATGACAACGGCGAGTCGTTTACCGCTGACATTTCCCCCTTTCTGCTAGCAGTGCCCGGGGCCATCCATTGACCACTTTTGTGGTAGGTGACCTTCAGGGCTGTCTCACGCCCTTACAGCGATTATTGGATACGGTGCATTTTGACCCGGCACGGGATCAACTCTGGTCAGTTGGCGACCTCGTCAACCGCGGGCCTCAGTCCCTGGAAACGTTACGTTTCTGTCACCAGCTGGGCGATGCCTTTCGCACGGTGCTCGGCAATCACGACTTGCATTTACTGGCCGTGGCCCGAGGTATTCGCAAACCACATCCCTCCGATACCCTCAATGATATTCTCGAGGCCTCAGATCGGGAGGAGCTGCTGAGCTGGCTCGGCAAACAACCACTGGTCATAGCTCATGAGGAATTTCTGCTTGTCCATGCGGGCATTCCCCCCCAGTGGTCGCGAGAAGAAGCACTTGAGCTGGCGGAGGAAATGCACAATGTCCTGACCGATGAGCAAAACTCAAAAACCTTCTTTGATGTCATGTATGGCAACGAGCCTGACCTGTGGCGGCATGACTTATCACCCCCGTTGCGCTGGCGGCTGATTACCAATTACTTTACCCGCATGCGTTTTTGCTCTTCACAGGGTCAGCTGGAACTGACCTGCAAGTCATCGCCAGAGGAACCGCCCGAGGGCTTTACCCCCTGGTACAGCCATCCCCAGCGCAAAACCCGCCACTGCAAGATCATTTTTGGACACTGGGCGGCTCTTCAGGGGAAACCTGTTGGTGAAAACCTGTACCCTCTCGACACCGGGTGTATCTGGGGCGGACCGTTGCGCATGATGGATCTTGAAACACACCACTATTATCACTGCCAGATCTGATTAGACCCAATTTTTGAGATAATGCCTGAAGCGGCTAGAATAACCCTGCAAATTGCTACCCACTGATAACGCATAACAAAAAGGTGATGCAAGTGATCCGCACCCTCTCCAATTTTTTCACCACCATCATGCAGCGCTGGCTGCCCGATGCCTTCATCTTTGCCATCATCCTCACCTTCATTGTCTTCATCGCCGGGATGCTGGGTGAATCAAAATCCCCTTCCCAGATGGCGCATTTCTGGGGCGATGGTGTCTGGAACCTGCTGGTGTTTTCCATGCAGGTGACCATCAGCCTGGTCACGGGTAGCGTTCTGGCACAGACCACCGCTGTGAAGAAGGTGTTGCGAAGCCTGGCTACGCTGGCAAAAAACCCCAGCCAGGCCATCCTGTTGATGACGTTCATTGCCCTTATCTGCGGCTGGATCAGCTGGGCATTCGGGCTGATTGCCAGCGCCCTTATGGCCAGGGAAATTGCCCGTCATGTGAAAGGTGTTCACTACCCCCTGCTGGTCGCCTCCGCCTACTCTGGCATGGTGATATGGCACGCGGGATTGTCTGGCTCCATTCCGCTAAAAATTGCAGTATCGGATGGCGATGTCCTCAGCTCCCTGATGCCGGGCATTGAAATCCCGCTGCAGGAGACCATTTTCAGTTGGGAGGTAGTGTCAGTTTGCGTGGTGGTACTGATTACTCTGCCTGTAATTTTCCGCCTCATGATCCCACCTGCCCACGAGACCCGGGAAGTTGATCCCAGCCAGCTGGGGGAGACAGAGCAGGTAGACATCAGGATCAAGACACCCTCTGATCGGATTGAACACAGCCGACTCCCCACATTATTGCTGGGTCTGTTGGGAGGCTATTACCTGGTTGAATTTTTTCTGGATGGCGGCAGTGTTGGATTAAATACCCTGAACCTGATTTTTCTTGTTTCCGGTCTGCTGCTGCATCGTTCGACCACCAGCTATCTGTTTGCCGTAAACGAGGCCGTCAAAGGACTATCAGGCATCGTTCTGCAGTTTCCCCTGTATGCGGGCATTATGGGCATGATGGCACAGTCGGGGCTGGCGGCATCGGTCTCTACCTGGTTTATCGAGATATCGACTGTCGACACTTTCAACCTGTTCACATTCCTCAGTGCAGGGATCGTTAATTTCTTCGTCCCATCAGGTGGCGGGCAGTGGGCAGTCCAGGCACCGATTGTCATTCCTGCCGCTCAATCGCTGGGGATTCCCCTAAACCACGCCGCCATGGCGGTGGCATTTGGAGATGCCTGGACCAACATGGTACAGCCCTTCTGGGCACTGCCACTGCTGGGTATTGCACGGCTGGGAATTCGGGACATCATGGGCTATTGCACCGTTGCCCTGCTGTGGACCGGGCTAATTTTCGGGCTCGCCATGGTCTTTATTTTCTAGTGGGCGCTGTACTCATGGCTGCCCATTGAAAGCCCCTCTCTCTCCAGTGCTGGCACCGGACCCCTGGATAAGATTACATGCCCCTCGTATCCAGGCGGGCCCCATACTCGATCTCGCCTGTGGCAGCGGCCGCCATGGCCGCCTGTTT
>SBGI01000163.1 GCA_006227015.1 Gammaproteobacteria bacterium | reverse complement strand
TTATAGCGATCTGTATGTTTTTTGATCAATCTGGGGGGTGAAACATAATTCTCAGGTGCAGTGCTTTTCAAACTGATAAATAATGGCCCTATAAGAAAAACAGGGAGAGGTGGTTGGCCTCGTTTAGTTTGTCGATAGCACTGACTTTTTGTGCCTACCTTCTGGTAGTGCTTGGTATAGGCATTCTTGCCTGGACCAAAACCCGCTCCGCCTCTGATTATTTTCTGGGTGGTCGCAGATTGTCGGCGGGCGTTGCTGCACTCAGTGCCGGTGCTTCTGATATGAGTGGCTGGGTCCTGCTGGGATTGCCGGGCTATGCATATCTGGCAGGCATGGAAGCGAGCTGGATTGCTCTTGGGCTCTGTATTGGTGTCGCGCTCAACTGGCTACTGTCTGCCAGGCGTTTGCGTATCTACAGTTTTCAACTGGATGATGCGGTGACATTGCCGGCCTATCTGCACCGTCGTTTTCAGTGCCCGGTTCCATGGCTCAAGCTCTCGTCGGGTCTGTTTATCCTGTTGTTCTTTTTGTTCTATGTCAGTTCAGGACTGATTGGCGCCGGCAAATTATTTGTTGCTGTTTTCGGGTTCGAGTACCAACTCTCTGTATTACTGGGCGCCGCAATAATCATTTTCTATACCCTGTTCGGGGGCTTTCTCGCCGTTTCCTGGACCGATGTTTTTCAGGCCACCCTCATGACATTGGCACTCGTGCTGGTGCCAGTGATGGCCACGGCAGATCTGGGCGGCTACAGTGATCTTATTGGCAGTATTGAGTTAGAAAGCCCGGCGTTGCTGTCCATGGCTACTGACCGCGATGGCAACCCCCTAGGCCCCCTGACCGTGATCAGCCTGATGGGCTGGGGGCTGGCCTATTTTGGGCAGCCTCATATTCTTGCACGTTTCAAGGCCATTCATTCTCACCGTCAACTGCACACCGCTGCGGCAATTGGTATCAGCTGGTCGTTGTTGGTGTATATAGCGTCCATCGCTGTTGGTATCACGGGGTTGGCGCTGCTATCGACACCCCTGGAAGATGCAGAGCATGTGTTTATGGCGATGGTGCAGATGCTGTTCCATCCGCTGGTGGCTGGTTTTCTTCTGGCAGCCATACTGGCCGCGATCATGAGCACTGTTGACTCGCAACTGCTGGCGAGCTCTTCTGCATTGGCTGAAGATATCTATCCCATGGTCCGCGGCCATCAGTTATCTGAAAAAGGCCGTATTAGTGCCGGGCGTTGGGCGGTTGCGATCATTGCTGCAGTGGCTACAGGTGTGGCTATGGACCCGGAGAGCAAGGTGCTGGATGTGGTCGCCTATGCCTGGGGAGGTCTCGGCGCCACATTGGGCCCTGTCACCTTGCTGAGCCTGTATTGGCGACGCATGAACTGGCAGGGAGCACTGGCCGGTGTGATATCCGGTGGCTTAACGGTGGTGATCTGGAAACAGTTATCTGGTGGAATCTTTGAGGTCTACGAACTGGTACCTGCATTTTTCATTTCTCTGGCCGCGATTGTGGTGACCAGCCTGTTGAGCCCCATGCCGGAGCAACGGGTTGAGGATGGGTTTATGGAAATGTCGCAGACGCTTAAAAGACAGGATTAATCAGTCCGGAAGTAATTGCCGGACCACAGCAAGTTGACAGTGTAAGAGGGTATTTTCAATGGAAAAAAATCAGACATTCACAGACACCTTATCTACGTTGCTGGTGGCATATGGTGGCAAATTGTTACTGGCGCTGGTGGTGCTGGGTGTGGGTTGGTGGCTGATAGGCCGAATACTCTACTTCCTGGACCGCGCACTGTTGAGAAGCGAAGCAGAAAAAACCCTGCGTACGTTTTTTCACAGTTTTACCAATATTCTCTTGAAGGGTGTGTTACTGGTTATTGTGGCCTCCATGGTGGGGGTGGAGACCGCATCACTCATCGCTCTGCTGGGTGCGGCTGGTCTGGCTGTGGGACTGGCGTTGCAGGGAAGTCTCGCCAATTTTGCCGGGGGTGTGTTGATACTGTTTTTCAAACCGTTCAAAGCCGGGGACGAAATCGAGGCACAGGGTTACCGTGGACTGGTGGAAGAGATACAGATTTTCAACACCATCCTGAAAACGCGGGATAACGAAGTGGTGGTTATCCCCAACGGCATTCTTTCCAATGGCTGTCTGAAAAATATCTTTTGCGAGCCTACACGCAGGGTCGACATGACATTTGGTATCAGTTATGAGGACGACGTCCTTAAGGCCAAAAGTGTCATCAGGCAGGTATTGGAGGCGAACCCGAAGATTCTTAAAACGCCGGCACCGGATGTTTTTGTTAGCGCCCATGCTGACAGCTCAATCAATTTGCTGGTACGCCCATGGTGTGTTTCCAAGGATTATTTTGAAGTCTACTTCGGCACTATGGAGGACCTGAAACTGGCCTTTGATCGTGAGGGTATCACCATCCCATTCCCACAGAGAGACGTTCATATCAAGGGAGGCAATCCCCAGCGCTGATGCCGGGGGAGGATTTTATCGTGGATATGGAAGCCATCGTTGCCGATATCACCCGGATCAGTGTTGATATCGTGGTCAATGCCGCCAATGAGCACTTGGCTGGCGGTGGAGGTGTCGATAGGGCCATTCATCGCGCTGCAGGTTATGAGGAATTGCAGCAGGCCTGTCGGCAACTGGGTGGTTGCCCCACAGGTCAGGTTGTTGTGACGCCGGCATTCAACCTGCCAGCCAGTTATATTTTTCACGCTGTGGGCCCTGTGTGGAGAGGTGGTCATAGTGGAGAGCAAGCCTTGTTGGCCAGTTGTTATCGACAGGCCATGGCTATGGCCGATGAGCTGTGTGCGTCGAGCATCGCGTTTCCTGCCATAAGCTGTGGTGTTTATGGATATCCCCCGGAATTGGCGGCACCAGTGGCAGTATCTGAAGTTCGAACACAATTGCAGAAGGGCTCATCACTACAGCGTGTCGTTTTTTGCTGTTTCGATGAGGCGATGGCCCAGCATTACCGGCCAATGCTTGTTTGATGGATTGCCCAGGACAAATGAGCCCTGTTAATTATTGCTATCAGTATTATGGTGATAATTAATTTATACAATCATGGTGTCTTTACTAAGATATCAATAGCAGGACATCAAATGATGATCCTTGATTATTAACGAGGCCGTGAGGTCACAAGCGGAGATACAACATGCAAAACAGAGTTCCCAACGTCGTTTTCAAAACCCGTGTACGCAATGAAGCATTGGGTGGACCCAACCCTTTTGAATGGAAGGACCTACACACAGACGACATTTTCAAGGGTAAGAATGTCATCGTATTTTCCTTGCCCGGTGCATTCACTCCAACCTGTTCTACCTCGCATTTGCCTCGTTATGAAGAGCTGTATGATGAGTTCAAAGACCAGGGTGTGGATGCCGTGGTGTGCGTCTCGGTGAACGATGCTTTTGTGATGTATCAGTGGGGCAAAAGCCAGAATGCGAAGAATGTCTTCTTGCTGCCGGATGGCAACGGAGAATTTACCCGAAAAATGGGTATGCTCGTGGACAAAAATAACCTCGGCTTCGGCCAGCGCAGCTGGCGTTACTCCATGTACGTGGAGGACGGTGAAATCAAGCAGTTATTCTGTGAGCCGGGGTTTGAAGACAACTGTGAGACCGATCCCTTTGAGGTCTCAGATGCGGACACTATGTTGAATTACCTGAAAAGCCGCTGAGCAGAAGGGGGAAGAGGGTAAACAGCTTTCTTCCCCTTTTTTATGACCGGGGGCTTGCTTACTGCAGGCTCGACAGTTGGTTACTCCGCAATATTTCAAAGGGTAGAAACTAGGTGCTACAGACATGAAATATCGCGACGAAAATGATTCTCTGGGGACGGTCAGTGTTCCTGATGATGCCTTGTGGGGCGCCCAAACCCAGCGTGCAAGCGAGAATTTTCCCCACCAGGGGGATGCCATGCCCCAGCTTGTTATTGAGGCGCTGGCTTCAATTAAAAAAGCTGCTGCCATTGCCAACGAACGCCTGGGCCAACTGGATGATCGCCAGAAAGCGTTGATTGTTCAGGCCTGTGATGAGGTGCTGTCAGGGCAGCACGATGGACAGTTTCCCCTATCCATCTGGCAAAGTGGCAGCGGTACCCAAAGCAATATGAACATGAATGAGGTGATAGCCAACCGCGCCAACGAGTTGGCAGGGGGTAAGCGTGGTAGCAAATACCCTGTTCACCCCAATGATCATGTGAACTGCTCCCAGTCATCCAATGATGTATTTCCCACAGCCATGCACCTTTCTGCTCTATGGGCAGTAGAGCGATCACTGATTCCTGCCTTGAATGAACTGCGCGATGCATTGCAGCGGAAATCCGATGAGTTTCAAGCTTTATGGAAAGTGGGCCGCACCCATTTGATGGATGCCGCACCGATGACACTGGGGCAGGAGTTCAGCGGTTATGTGGCCCAGATAGACGGTGCCATCAAGCAGCTCGAAGAGGCCAGAGAGGGACTGTATCCATTGGCTATAGGGGGAACAGCGGTAGGTAGCGGTTTGAACACGCCTCAGGGTTGGCAGTGTACGGTCATAGAACAGTTGCAACTTCTCACTGGCCTTCCGGTGAGCTCTGGGAACAATAAATTTGCGGCACTTTCCAGTCACGGGCCTCTGTTGGCGTTGAGTGCTGCATTGCGTCAGCTGGCCGCTGAAATTCTGGTTATCGGCAACAACCTGCGGATGCTGGCCAGTGGTCCCAGGGCGGGGCTGGGGGAAGTTCAGCTGCCAGCCAATGAGCCCGGCAGTTCGATCATGCCGGGTAAGGTCAATCCCACCCAAATCGAATCAATTACCATGATTGCTGTCCAGGTGATGGGCCTCGACAGTGCCGTTAATCTCGCCTGCACTCAAGCGCATCTGCAGTTAAATGTGTTCAAGCCGTTGATCATCAGCAATGTGCTGGAAGCGATCGATTTGCTTACTGCCGGCTCGCAACATTTTGTGCGCCACTGTGTGAATGATTTGAGTTGTCATGAAAAGCAGTTGGCAAAGAATGTCGAACACTCATTGATGATCGTGACGGCGCTGACACCAATGCTGGGCTATGACAAAGCAGCGGAAATTGCCAAGTATGCGCAGGCAAACGATCTCACTATCCGTCAGGTGCTTGAGGCACAGAAGATTCTGAGTGGTGCCGAGTTTGACCGATTAATTCGGCAACATGTCTTAGGGGGAGGATGATTGCTGGGCTTTTTTACCTGTTTCGTTCTTGCCAAACCAGTGCGCAACCTTTTCACTAGCTCTGGATTTAACGTCGTCATCGATATAGCTGCTGATCGTTGAGACTGCCGCCAAAATCGCGGCCAGGTCATCGGTGTAGCCAGTGCCTGGTATGAAATCCGGAATGGTGTCAGTGGGAAGAATAAAATACGCCAGTGCACTGTACACTGCGGCTTTTGCCCAAGTGGGGGTTTCAGGTCGGTGCGAAGCGTAGTAAAGCCAGAGGCTTTTTTCTACCAACTCCTTTCCTGCAGCTGTCGCTGCATGTTTAAGCTTGATCCAGAAATCTGTCCCTGAATAGTGATGTTTAGCCCCGGCCTTCTTAAGTGACGTGCCTGTTTTTATGTTCATGAACATAGAATTAGACAAGCGGCACAAAGAGTCAAAACCCATTGGCGAACAATTGCCGGCACCTTGGTCAGGACTACATCTGCTCCATCACTTCAATGCCCAGTAAATCAAGCCCTGTAGACATGATTTCAGCCGTCAGGTGAGCAATCGCCAGACGGCTCTCACGGGTTTGTTCTGGGACGTCTTCTTTAAGAATCGGGCAATGCTCATAAAACGCCATGAAGTGGCTGGCCAGCTCGTACAAATAATTGCATAACACATGGGGATGTGCCTCGCGGGCCAACTGATCGAGTACCTGGCCAAATTGCAGTAATTGCATGGACAGTGACTTTTCATGGGGTGATGCAATATGTATCTGACCCCTGTCAGGCTGCTGATCCAGTCCAGCTCGACGGAAGATACTGCGAATTCGTGTATAGGCATACTGCAGATAGGGGGCGGTGTTGCCTTCAAAATTCAGCATCGCATCCCAGTCAAAAATATAATCATTGGTGCGGGTTTTACTGAGATCTGCATATTTTACAGCGCCGATTCCGACCTTGCGGCCGATCAGGGTTATATCATCATCGGACAGTTGCGGATTCTTTTCTTTTACCAGTTTACTCGCACGCTCCACTGCTTCCTGTAGCAGGTCGGTAAGTTTAACCGTCCCACCGCTACGGGTTTTAAACGGTTTGCCGTCCTTGCCCATCATGGTGCCAAAAGGGTGGTGTTCCAGGGATACATTATCAGCGACAAAACCGGCTTTTTTGGCCAGTGTGAACACCTGCTTCATATGTAGGGATTGCCGGGCATCAATAAAATAGAGGATACGGTCGGCGTGCAATTGATGGCTACGGAAGCGCAGGGCGGCCAGGTCTGTCGTGGCGTAGAGGTAGCCGCCACCGGACTTCTGAATGATCACTGGGCTGGGATTGCCTTTTTTATCTGCCAGCTCTTCCAGAAAAACCACTTGGGCTCCCTGATCTTCTACCGCCAGTTGCTGTTTTTGCAAGTCCGCGACAACATTGGCCAGGTCGTCGTTGTAAGCACTTTCCGGGCGAATATCAGTGTGCTTCAGGGTGACATTCAGACCCTTGTAGACGGCTTCGCTGTGGGCGACAGAAATGGTAATGAATTGCTGCCACAATGCACGGCAGTGCTCGTCACCTGATTGCAATTTGACAACGTAATTGCGGGCTTTTTCTGCAAAAGCCGGGTCGTCGTCAAAGTGTTTTTTCGCCTGTTGGTAAAAGACTTCCAGGTCACCCAGTGCCAGCTCGGGTCTTTCGCCTTCGCCGAGGTGTTCCTCCAGCTCGGCGATCAACATGCCAAACTGTGTGCCCCAATCGCCCATATGGTTCTGACGAATCACCTGGTGACCCAAAAATTCCAGTGTACGAGCCACAGCGTCACCAATGATGGTACTGCGGAGGTGTCCGACGTGCATTTCTTTTGCAAGGTTGGGTGATGAGTAGTCCACGACAATGGTCTGCGACGCAGGAATTTCTGAGCCCAAGTGTTGATCGTTACGCAGTTGTTCAAGCTGTGCAGAGACGAATTCATCGGAGAGGTGAATGTTGATAAAACCCGGACCCGCGATTTCGACGTTAGCGGCAATACCCGAGAGATCGAGGTG
>SBGI01000012.1 GCA_006227015.1 Gammaproteobacteria bacterium | reverse complement strand
AGGAAGAGGGCGATTGTATGTTATCGACATGGTTGATGCGAGTGCACACCGACGTTTGGCGACTTTTTGTCGGCTGCGTCTCGTAACGTCCCATTCTTGGTTGAATTTAAAGGAAAAATAAGGCAATAATGGCCAAACTACCACAATAGATTTAATTATTTCCTCTATCTTTATGATTTAAAAGGGAAAGGCAATTATGGATGCTCTGAGAGTTGGCAAGCAGGACAAGACGTTGCCCCAAACCGAAGAGGCAGAATTTGGTGATCTGCTGATCTCCTATCTCGAGCAGCTGGGCGTTGAGTATGTCTTTGGGGTGCCCGGTGGAGCCATTGAACCTTTCTACAGCGCACTTGCCCGCAGTGAGCGCCGGGGAGGGCCCAGAGCTATTATTGCCCGCCATGAAACCGGTGCCGCCTTCATGGCTGACGGTTATGCCCGCAACACTGGCAAACTGGGTGTTTGTTGCGCAACAACTGGTCCCGGTGCCACGAACCTGATTACCGGAGTTGCGTCGGCGTACGAGAACAACATTCCGATGCTTGTGATCACGGCGCAGACGGCGCTTTCCACGTTTGGCCGGGGTGCCTTTCAGGAGTCTTCCTGCACCGGCACTAACACGGTGGGGTTATTTGAATATTGCACCCGCTACAACACTCTTGTGTCACACGCAGGGCAGTTTGAGGCGAAATTGGTTTCCGCCATCATGACGGCGTTCCAGTCCCCGGGTGGGCCGGTACATCTCAGTGTTCCTCTGGATATCATGCGTGACCGCGCGACTTCTCAGAAGCCTAACTACGATCTGGTTAACCTGTTGAATAAACCATCGCTGGTGGATGACGTGGCGGTGGAGCAGTTTTATGAGGAATTGGTCAGCGCAAAGAACCCGGTTTTTCTCATTGGAGATGAAGCCGGGGAAGCGATAGGCAGCATCCTAACTCTGGCCGTGGACATGAATGCCCGCATTCTTGTTACTCCGCACGGCAAGGGTCTGGTTAGCCCCTATCACCCACTGTTTCGCGGTGTAATAGGCTTTGCAGGCCACCAGAGTGCGAGGGATGTCCTCTGTGACCCGAGTGTTGACCTGGTGGTTGCCATCGGGGCTACCCTGGGTGAATGGGCCAGCGATGGCTGGGACACAGAGTCATTGTTGACGACGCGCATGATTCATGTGGAATCGGTCGAGGAAAATTTTACCCTCACGCCAATGGCAAAACTGCATGTGCGTGGGAGATTGTCGAGCATCTTTGACCGGCTTGTGGATCGTTTTGAATCTGAACCCCGTCAAAATATCAGGGCTGTCGGAAGTCGCAACAATCCACTGGAGGATTTTTCTGGTATCGAGAAAACACTCCATTTTCATATGGAGGATCTCGACGGTTATTGCTCGGACGCCACTCCGATCAAACCGCAGCGACTGATGCGTGAGTTGCCGCGAATTTTTCCACCCAATACGCGATATCTGGCTGACTCCGGAGGCAGTTTCACCTGGGCGACTCACTATCTGCATCCCTATGACAGACGTATTGCCGGCAAACGCAACGGGCGGGGAGGCCTGTTTCGGGCATCGCTGGAATTTGCATCCATGGGCTGGGCAATCGGCAGCGCCGTCGGTACGGCACTGGCTGAAAAGGGTAGCCCGGTGGTTTGTATCACTGGTGACGGCAGTATGTTGATGAGTGGCCAGGAAATCACTGTGGCCATACAGGAAAAGCTGCCGGTCGTGTTCGTGATACTCAACGACAGTTGTTACGGTATGGTGCGGCACGGACAAAAGTTGACCGGAGCGGAGCCCATCGGATTTGAATTGCCGGTCATCGACTTTGCCGCTTTCGCCCAGTCCATGGGGGCGGCAAGCCATATCATTGAGTCGCCCGAAGACCTCCTTGCACTGGATGTCGGTGAAATCTGTCGCAGGGAAGGGCCTACCCTTTTGGATGTCAGAATCGACCCCGATGAAGTCCCACCCATGGGGATGCGGGCAAAAGCTTTGAAGCAGATGGTATGACCGAAAAGAAACTGGAAAAAATTACCACAGGGATATGGAACGAAGTCGCGGAAGACGATAACCCCTTCGCAGCAGCAGCCTGTTACTGCGCTGGCTACGATGTTTATGGCGATCTGCTCGGGAAAGCCAGCTACGTCGAGTACCTCTACGTTTTATTCAAACTGGAACGCCCAACACCTTCTCAAGCCAGGTTGCTTGAAGGTTTGGCCATTGCTCTCGCCAACCCCGGCCCCCGTGATCACAGTGTAAGAGCAGCCATGTGTGCTGGTGTAGGGGGCTCTACCCATGCTTCAGCTTTGATCGGTGCTCTTTCCGTGGGAGCAGGCAATCTGGGCGGTGGTCGTGAGGTCTACACCGCAACCCAGTACTGGCAGGCCTGTGGTACCGATCTGGCTGCCTGGTGCACGATGATCAAGGAACCGCCAGTCGAGGAGCGAACCGATGTATGGGTGCCCATGGAGCACCCACCGGGGTTTGATCCCAATGGTGTTTCCTGCCCTACGCCGGTTAGGCAGACGCTTGAGTACCTGGCAGAAGTTGGTGGGGTGGAAAGCCTCACCTGGTTACAGCAAAACCGCCCATCCCTTGAAGCTGAAGCGGGACTTCCTCTGGCGATGTCGGGGGTGGCGGCGGCAGCGATGTACTGCCTAGGGCTTTCTCCCGAGCAATCTGAAATGCTCTATCTACTGTTGCGGCTTCCTGGGGCAGCTGTCCACTCCCTGGAGCAGGAAAAGCTTGGCTGGCGGAAGTATCCGTTTTTTGGGGATGGTTTGAAGATCGTCGACTCGCCAAGCATAAAAAGTTCCGAGGGTTGAGATGAAGACTCCCTATAAACTGGAGCCCTTTGAGGATAATTGGGAAACCTCTATTGGTGGTTGGATCCCCGGCGAAAAGGTAATCCTCCGGGGCAAAAACTTATTAACAGAGCTGAAGGAATATCGGTGGCTGGAGTACCTGCTTTTTGGGGTTACTGGACGATATTCTCCCAGGATAGCAAGGCTAATTGAGGGGATGTGGGTAATTTGTACCAGCTTTCCCGACCCTAGGCTCTGGAATAACCGTATTGCAGCACTTTCAGCCACGGCCCGATCAACTGGTGTCCTTGGGTCTGCAGGTGCGTTGGCTGTATCAGAAGCAACAATTTATGGTCTTAGGCCCATTAAGGGCGGAATGGACTTCTTGTACCGCATTGATCGACAGCTGAGTGAAGGGGAAGATTTTGACACCCTCATTTCATCTGAGATGAAAAAGTACCGCGGAATTTATGGATATGGTCGACCGCTGGTTGACCGAGATGAGAGAGTTGGGCCTCTGTTGGATTTTGCTCATTCAATGGATGCAGGAAGAGGCCGCTTTACTGAGTTGGCATTCAGGGTAGATGAGTTCCTGGCAAATTCGAGGTTTAAATATCGGATTAATGCATCTGGTGTTGTTGCAGGTTTGCTCGCAGACGAGGGTATAAAGCCAGATGAGCATTATCACTTGGCGACCCTGACGTTTACTGCAGGTGTTTTTCCTTGTTTTCTTGATGCGTTAGAGAAACCGGAGGGAGCTTTCTTTCCTTTAAGAGTATCTCGTATTAATTTCGACGGCGATCAAGAAAGACGTGTTTGGGGTGACGAATAATGAAAAAGTGTTTATGCGCGTTAGTATATCTTGTTGCAGTCAGTGGTTTCTGTGACGAGTTCTCTTCCTCAGGATCAGAATCCGATATGGATCTTATGTCGCTGTATGGTGGCGAAGAGTTCATCAGCATTGCTACTGGTATCACTCAGCCTATTGCAAAAGCACCCGCAGTTGCATCGGTTATTACAAGAAGCGATATCGAAAAAATCGGTGCTAGAGATATAGATGAGGCATTGGAGACTATACCTGGTCTTCATGTTGCGAGAGATAGCACGGGATATAACCCTATCTATACATTTAGGGGAATTTATGCAGCATTTAATCCCCAAGTGTTGATGTTGGTAAATGGGATTCCGATTACTAATTTGCTTAATGGTGACAGAAACGTTGTATGGGGTGGAATGCCAGTTAATGCTGTTGAGCGAATAGAAGTTATCCGTGGTCCTGGTTCTGCATTGTATGGTGCTGATGCCTTTGCTGGTGTTATCAACGTGGTGACGAAGTCAGCTAGTGGAGAGGAGAGCTCAGAGCTAGGTGCAAGGTATGGAACATATGATACAAAAGACTTTTGGCTCAGCAAGGGTGGTTCGCTAGGAAACATAAGGTATTACGGCATATTGGAAGGAGTAAAGACGAACGGGTTTGATGAGGTGGTTGACTCAGATGTCCAGTCGATCTTGGATGGCATTACCGGAACAAATGCTTCGTTAGCTCCCGGTTCAGTCAATATGCAGCGTGAAAATTATGATGGCCGCATCGAGTTGGCATATAAACACATAACGTTCAGAGCGGGACTGCAGTCCCGGAATAATGCCGGTGATGGAGTGGGTGCTGCGCAGGCATTGTCGGCTGACAATAGGTTTTCAAGTCAGAGAATAAGCAGTGATTTGACGTTTGAAGACAATAATGTTGCAGATGATTTATCTGTTAAGGTTCAAGTAAGTTACTTGCAGACATCCCAAGAAGTAGAAGGTGATTTAATACTCTATCCTGCTGGATCTACTGGACCTTTTTTGATTGGGGGTATGCCTATTTTCTTTGGTGGATTCCCTGATGGTGTAATAGGTACGCCAGAGGTCTATGAGCGACACTCTAGATTTAATTTTTCGAGTTTCTATAAGGGGCTGGATAAACACGAGATTGGTGTTGGAGCTGGATATTATTATGGGGATCTCTACAAGGTAAAAGAGTCTAAAAATTACGGGATTAATCCTTATACCATGCTCCCCATTCTGCCCGGTGACCCGGTAGTAGATGTCAGTGATACACCTCTTGCCTTCTTGACAGAGGACGAGCGTGAAAATAGTTACTTCTTTCTTCAGGATGTTTGGCAGCTAGCAAATGATTGGGAGCTGACTGCAGGACTACGTTACGATCACTATTCAGATTTCGGTGATACGGTGAATCCCCGTTTGGCTTTAGTTTGGTCGACGACCAGAAACCTCACTACAAAATTCCTCTATGGTGAAGCATTCAGGGCCCCTTCTTTTGCGCAAACGCGTGCCCTGTTTAACCCTCTTTTTCAGGGAAATCCTGGTCTTGACCCCGAAGAACTCAAAAGCTACGAGATTGCATTTGATTATCGAGCCGGATACAACCTGACCCTTAACTTGAATGCCTTCTATTATGAGTGGGAGGACATTATTCAGTTTGTCCCCGATGCCGGTGGCAGTACAAGTACCGCCCGAAATGCAGGGGAGCAAACTGGACACGGCCTGGAATTCGAGGCGCGCTGGCAGGCTGCACGCAATCTTGAGTTGATCGGCAATCTGGCATGGCAGAAGTCTGAAGACAAAAACCTTAATAAAGATGCCGGGAATGCACCAGAGAAGCAGGTCTACGTTCAGGCTGACTGGGAGTTTTTGCCCAACTGGCATATGAATGTCCAAACCAACTGGGTAATGGACCGCAATCGTGTTGGCGGGGACCCCCGCTCCGATATCGACAACTACGCCATCGTTGATCTGACATTGCGTCGCAAGTCTGTATGGGATGGAGTAGACGTCGCCCTGATTGTCAAAAATCTGTTTGATGAGGATGCCAGGGAGCCCAGCCAAAATTCTGACCTGGGACCACTGATTTATGATGACTTGCCCTTGGCCGGCCAGACCGTGCTGGGTGAAGTTCGTTATAAATTCTAGGGATAGCTGCAGATTCAAGTGGTTCAGCAGGGCACAAGGATGAAAAAAACAATTACAGATTACCGGCCAACGGTGGCAGAGGTGGTATCCCGCCTGCTGTTGTTGTTGGTCGTGGTTTCCTTCTCGGGGTTGAGCAGTGAGAGTGTCAGCGCCGAACTGATGGTGCTTTATCCGGAGGTAAAAGCGCCGTTCTCAAAAGTATTTGAGGACATTTCCAATGGAGCCAGGGAAAAGTTTAATGGCCATACCAGCTTTGTTGAGCTGGGTGACAAAGATGACTTGAAGAGTGAGCTCTCAGCCAAGCGGCCGGACGTGGTTCTGGCGTTGGGCAAGCGCAGCCTCAGCAGTGTTAACGCTGCAGATAATCGTATGCCTCTTGTCTTGGGGGCGGTCAGCGATGGTGAATATCCGTATCCGGGGATTATGATGATTCCCGATCCGGAAGTGATCCTGCAAAGATTGCTGCTGTTGGCGCCGGGGGTGAAGCGCGTTCATGTGGTTCAGAAAAGTACGGGTGAAGATATTCAGTTGCGGGGGGCCAATGACTACCTGGCCAGTCGCGGCATAGAGTTGATCGTGGAGCATGGGGCAGACCTGAGAGAGGCTGCTTCGATTTACGCTAGGACCATAGAGCATGCCAACGCCATGGATGCCGTATGGATTCTTCAGGATGGTTCCTACGTGAACAGCGCGATCTTTTCCCTGTTGCTGGATGCCGCGTGGAACAAGAATCTGGTGGTATTTTCTTCCAACCCCCTCCATGTAAAACACGGGGCCTTGTTCGCTGTGTATCCCGACAACCGGAAGATGGGAGCGAGCCTGGGTGAAATTGCCAACCAGGTATTGAAAAAAGAAGCCCATCCGGGAATGTCGCCATTGCGCGATGTGCTGCTGGCGGTGAATGAACGTACTGGAAACCACTTGGGCATATCTCTATCCAGTGACCTCAGGGGCCAGGTAGATCTTATCCTGCCGGCCAGGTAACTCCCTGTCATGGAACGATTGGCAAAGAAATCCGTTGGCGGAATGAAGTTCAGGCATCAGCTGACCCTGATCTTCGTCATCGGTATTTTGGTAATGGCCCTGATCACCTCCGTGGCAGTGAGCAACATTTCCAGCCAGATATTTCGCGATCGACAAATTGAGCAGGGGCTCCAGGTGGCAGACTCCCTTGCCAAGCAGGGAGAACTGGCACTGCTCTACCAGAGTCGGGAAAGTGCCAAAGTGCTTGTGGACAACGCGCTGAATTTTCCTGGCGTTAAATCTGTCACCGTCTATACAGAAACGGGAGTGGTCCTTTACAGCAGCAAGGAACAAGCAGAGCAACTCGACAGCAAGCCGGAACAGGTCAAGTTGAGTCATGAAGACAAGAGCAGTTGGGTTTTTGTCGCTCCGGTGCTGGCGGGAGAGTCACAGGACAACATCTGGAGCGAGTTCGATTCCGCGCAGCCGGAAAGAGAGGAGTTGCTGGGATATATCTATCTGCAGGTTGGCAAGGATACTGCCATCCTGATGGAGCAGAGTATTCTGCGCAGTAATCTACTGATCTCCCTGGTTGTAGCGGTCATTCTGTTATTGATGCTATTGGGCATCTCCCG
>SBGI01000138.1 GCA_006227015.1 Gammaproteobacteria bacterium | reverse complement strand
CTGGTGCCCCGCAGATGACGCTTACGCTTCTGGGACATTTTTGTGAGGATGTGACTTCTGTTAGCGTGTTTGTGCTTGTAGCCAGCGCTGGTTTTCTTGAAACGCTTGGCTGCACCGCTATGGGCTTTTGCTTTTGGCATTTTGGTTCTCCGTTTACGACGGGTTACTAATATGGAGAAGTCACTCCCGGACAGTCTGCCAAAGGCTGAACGCGGGTAGTGCCGTAGGAGTTGATAGTGGCCAGGGCCACCGCTTACGGATTACTTCTTCCTGCTCTTGGGGGCAATCACCATGGTAAGTTGACGCCCTTCCATTTTGGGAAATTGTTCGACGGTACCCAGCTCCTCAAGGTCCTGCTCAATGCGCTTGAGCATTTCCATACCGAGTTCCTGGTGAGCCATCTCACGACCACGAAACCTCAGGGTTATCTTGGCCTTATCCCCATTTTCGAGGAACCTGATCAGGTTACGTAACTTGATCTGGTAATCCCCAATGTCCGTTCCCGGACGAAACTTCATTTCCTTAACCTGAGTCTGCTTTTGCTTCTTGCGCTGCGCAGCTTGCTGTTTTTTGGCTTCGAACAGCTTTTTGCCATAGTCCATGACCTTGCAGACTGGGGGTTCCGCATCTGGAGAAATTTCCACCAGATCCAGACCGGCTGCCGTCGCTGCACTCAGGGCTTCTTCAATACTGACAATGCCCGCCTGTTCGCCCTCGGCATTGATCAAACGCACTTCGAGAACATCGATCTCTTCATTCATTCGAGACCGTTTAGCTGTCCCCTTGCCATAGTTTTTCTTGATAATCCAATCTCCGACTTCAGTCTTTTAAACGAACGCGACCGCGGCGTTTGACGTCTTGGGCGAGAAGCTCGGCAAAGGCTGAAACCTGCATCGCGCCAAGGTCTTCACCGCTCCGGGTACGTACTGCCACGGTCTGCGTTTCTACTTCCCGATCACCTATTACCAGCAGATAGGGAGTCTTCTGAATTGTGTGCTCGCGGATTTTAAAGCCGATCTTTTCGTTTCTCAAGTCATTTTCAACGCGGAAGCCCTTGTTTTTCAAGGCATCCACCACGCCAGACACATATTCTGCCTGAGAATCGGTAATATTCATGACCACAGCCTGACAGGGCGCCAGCCAAGTGGGGAAAGCCCCTTCATAGTGCTCAATCAGAATACCGATAAATCGCTCAAACGAGCCCAAAATGGCGCGGTGCAGCATCACCGGCACCTGGCGGGAACCGTCTTCCGACACATACTGGGCGTCCAGCCGACCGGGCATGGAAAAATCCACCTGTATCGTGCCACATTGCCAGACCCGCCCCAGACAGTCTTTCAGGGAAAACTCGATTTTCGGGCCGTAAAAAGCACCTTCGCCTGGCAACAATTCGTAGTCGAGGCCTTTAGCCACCAACGCGTCTGCCAGTGCTTTCTCGGCTTTATCCCAAACCTCATCACTACCGACACGCTGCTCGGGGCGGGTGGAGAGCCGAATAATCACATTTTCAAACCCAAAGTCCCGATACACCTCAAACAGCAGATCAGTAAACACAGAAACTTCATCCTGAATCTGCGATTCGGCACAGAAAATATGGGCATCGTCCTGAACAAAACCGCGAACCCTCATCAGCCCCTGCAACGTGCCGGAGGCTTCATTGCGGTGACAGGAACCGAATTCCGCCAGTCGCAACGGCAGATCGCGGTAGCTCTTCAGCCCCTGGTTAAAAACCTGGATATGACAGGGACAATTCATGGGTTTGACGGCGTAATCCCGCGCTTCGGACTCTACGGTAAACATGTTTTCCCGGAATTTGTCCCAGTGCCCGGAACGCTCCCACAGTGTGCGATCCACAACCTGAGGCGTTTTAATTTCCCGGTAACCATTTTTCACCTGTACGTCACGCATGTAACTTTCAATCTGCGTGTAGATGCTCCAGCCCTTGGGATGCCAGAACACCATACCCGGAGCCTCTTCCTGCAGGTGGAACAAATCAAATTTCTTGGCTAGTTTTCGATGATCGCGCTTCTCGGCTTCTTCCAGACGATGCAGGTATGCTTTCAGCTCTTTTTTACTGGTCCAGGCAGTGCCGTAAATACGTTGCAACATCTCATTGTTGGAGTCTCCACGCCAGTAGGCGCCGGCCACTTTCATCAGTTTGAAATACTTCAGTTTGCCTGTGGATGGCACGTGCGGACCACGACAGAGATCTTCAAAATCGCCCTGGCGATAAAGGGACAACTCCTCGTTCGAGGGAATGCTCTCAATGATCTCTGCCTTGTAGGCTTCACCGAGGCCCCGGAAATAGCTCACCGCTTCGTCCCGGGAAAGTACGCGACGCTCCACGTTGCTGTCTGCCTCTGACAGCTCGGTCATTTTGGCCTCAATAGCCTCCAGATCTTCCGGCGTAAAGGGGCGCTCGTAGGCGAAATCGTAGTAGAAACCGTTTTCAATCACAGGGCCAATGGTGACCTGCGCCTCAGGAAACAGTTGTTTCACCGCCTGCGCCAACAAATGCGCGGTGGAGTGACGAATGATTTCCAACCCTTCATCCGAACGCTCGGTGATAATGGCTAGCTCGGCGTCCTGCTCAATGACATAAGAAGTATCCAGCAGTTGCTCATCAATCTTGCCCGCCAGGGCAGCTTTGGCAAGCCCGGGGCCGATATCGGAGGCAATCTCGTGGATGGAAACAGGTTTTGAATAGGTGCGTTGACTGCCGTCAGGGAGGGTAATTACAGGCATTGTTCGATCCTTTCCAGTGGTGACCCCTACCAAAGGCCACATGGTTAATGCTGCGTTGCAGCGCCAAAAGAGTGAGCGGGGCATTCTACCGCCATCACATTAAGAATCAAACCGTTATAAGGACCCAAAAGCCTTGATTCAGGCTTGTCATGCTGCAGGCCGGCTGGTAAATTACGCGCCTCTTTGCAGAGCGTCAAAATAGCAGGCACGTAGCTCAGTTGGTTAGAGCACCACCTTGACATGGTGGGGGTCGGTGGTTCGAATCCACTCGTGCCTACCAAATAAAAAAAGCCCACCACATCGGTGGGCTTTTTGTTGCCCTTTTTCTCCTACCTGACAACTTGCCGGGTGCACAAAAACAGCTGACAGGGTTACACTGCGCCCTGCTTCAGAACGATGGATAATGAGGATTACCCCATGCTTAGAATGTTGATTGCTGCCCTTACCTTGAGTTTGTTGTTGGCAGGGTGCGCTACATCTTCGGAAAAAACCGCTCTGCAAAGCATTGAGGGTAAACCTATCAGTCATCTGGTCAGCATGTTTGGGGAGCCGGATGGACAGTCAAGCAAGGACGGTGGGACGCTTTATTACTGGCAACAGACAGAGCCTTCACAACTACAGAATGTAAAGAAGGATACCGCCTTCACCAACAATACCATTGATATAAGTTGCCGGTTGAATGCCTACACTGATAGCAACGACGTTATCAACAAGGCCAAACTGAAAGGTGACTACTACGTATGCGGATTTTTCACCCACAAGCTCTCGAGCTATCGGCGTCGTTAACCTGCAACTATTTTGATTGTGGCGAGTCTACCTTTTAATGCTCGATGATCAGAACCAAGCGCCCACTCATAACATAAGGTTGTCCAGATGAAGAAATTAATTGTTACAGGCTTGGCACTTATGCTGCTCATGTCAGCCAATATCTACGCTGCAGATGGCGACAGCTATACCTGTACAATTGCCAGCATCTATCGAACTGGGGCCGGGGCTTCCGTTGACTCCAATGGCGAAACATTCAAGTTCAGTATGAGTGGTGATATGTTGACCATTACCAACAGCAGTGGCACCAAGACTGAAAATCATGACCTTAAGCTGCAAATCAATAACAACTTTGCGGTCATGGCTAAAAATGAAGGCATGATTTTCTCCTACCGCTTTGGTAGTGGTGCCTTTGAGTGGTCTACAGGAATCGGTGAATCCGGTTTTAGCCGGGATCTTGGCCACAGCGGTCAGCAGATGCGATTTGCAGGAACTTGTGCAGCGGATTAACACTGAATCAACGTCTAATAAAAAGCCCACCTTCAAAGTGGGCTTTTTACTTGTACCGGATTTTTGCTTCCACTGACCGCTGCACTCGGCAACCACAACGCATCTAGTCATCCTCCGCACACAGCACCAGTTGCTGCTCCACAAGGTCCATCCTTGCCAGGGAAATAATGGGAACATCAGATTCATCAATCGCGTCCCTGCCGCCTTCGTAGACCTTCTCCAGCACAAAGCCCAGTGCACAAACCCGACAACCGCTCTGCTCAAGTAGCTGCAGCATCCCCCTCGCCGTCAGACCACTACCGAGAAAATCATCAATCAAGACCACTCTATCCTTAGCTGACAGGTAGTCGGCACAAATACTCAGTTCAACTGACCGCCCCTTGGTATGGCTGGGGACTGTCACTGAATAACTATCACCCACCATGGTTGACGGTCGCTGCTTCCGGGCAAATACCATAGGGACACCCAGTGCCTGAGCTGTAACCAGCGCCGGTGCGATACCACTGGTCTCAGCCGTCACTACCAGCGAGATATCTCTGACTCCTACCCGTGCAAACTCACTAGCAAACCCCACACCGATTTCATTTATCAACCCGATATCAACGCGGTGGTTCAAAAAGCTCCCAGCATGAATCAGGCCTTTGCCAAGATGACGGGTTCTGGCAAGAATGCGCTGAGAGAGGGACTCAGCCTGAGAAGCAGTGGTGTCAGGCGGCGACATCACCATCAGCCCTGCTCCATCATCAGCTCGATCACATCACGGTCATCTAGCTGTGGAAAATCCAGGTAGTAACTGCCAACAGCTCCCAGATAGGTGCGCTCAACCAGAATGGCCACCACATCATCGACCTCTGTCTGCAACATCGCATAGGTATCAGCGGGAATAACCGGTATCGCCACCACGATTCGAGCAGGACAACGCGACTTGATGTCACAGATGGCCGCGCGCATGGTCAGTCCGGTAGCAATACCATCATCCACCACCACCGCTGTCTTGCCCCTGATGGGCAAGGGGTTCCTACCGACCAGATACTGCTCTCGGCGTCGGCGAGCTTCTTCGACGGCCTCAATGACCTGGCGTTGGAGCCAGCTCTCATCCACATATTCGCGCTCGGACTCATTGCACAGCAATTCTCCGCCTTCTGCGACGGCACAAATGGCATATTCGGGATTATTAGGGTGGCCAATTTTTCTCGGTATTACCAAGTCCATAGGCATCTGCAAAGCCTTGGCTACCAAGGCCGCCAAAGGCACTCCGCCCCGAGGCAAAGCGTAAACCACACCCTCCTCGCCACAGTAGCGGTCTTCTAACAAGCTGGCCAACTGCCTGCCCGCATCGTGCCGATCGCGAAAAATCATGGCATAAACACCCCCATGTATTTTTATTTAAGTCTAGGAGGGGTATAAAACTGACGCCATATTCATGGCAATCCGTTGTGCGTGACGGATAAGTTATTACAAATTCAGGGCAACCCATCCACTTGCTGTTTCAGTTCATGAACCCGGTCGCGCAGTCGGGCGGCTTCTTCAAACTCCAGGTTTTTGGCACTTTCAAACATCTGTTTTTCAAGCACATCAATCTGGTGCCAAATGTCGCCAGCATTGTTGGCAGTGACATTGTCTGTTTCATACTTTCCAGCACGCTCAGCCACCTTGCGACCACCCTTGCCAGGAATTGAACGGGCACCCTCCATAATATCTGCTACCGACTTTTTAATTCCCTGAGGGGTCACATGGTGTTCACGGTTATAGCTCAGCTGCTTATCACGGCGACGCTCGGTTTCGTCCATCGCTCGCTGCATAGAGCCGGTAACTTTGTCGGCGTAGAGGATGGCCCGGCCATTAACGTTTCGGGCCGCACGCCCAATGGTCTGTATCAGCGACTGCTCTGATCGTAAAAAGCCCTCTTTATCCGCATCAAAAATGGCCACCAGGGCCACTTCCGGCATATCCAGCCCCTCTCGCAACAGGTTGATGCCCACCAGTACATCGAACTCACCCAAACGCAAGTCGCGGATGATCTCGACCCGCTCCACGGTTTCGATGTCCGAGTGCAGATAGCGAACCCGTACGCCGTGCTCGTCCAGGTATTCGGTCAGGTCTTCCGCCATGCGCTTGGTGAGTACCGTAATCAACACGCGCTCGCCACTGCCAACACAGAGATTGATTTCCGAAAGCACATCATCCACCTGTGAGCTGGCCGGACGCACCTGAATCTGGGGATCAACTAGCCCCGTTGGCCTGACCACCTGCTCCACCACCTGCCCTGCTTTTTCCGCCTCGTACTTGGCAGGCGTGGCCGAGACAAAAATCATCTGCGGCGCCAAGCGCTCCCATTCGTCAAAACGCATGGGACGATTATCCAGCGCCGAAGGCAGGCGAAACCCGTATTCCACCAAGGTTTCCTTACGGGACCGGTCCCCCCTGTACATACCGCCCAGCTGGGGAATCGTCACATGGGATTCATCGACCACCAGCAGCGCGTCGGCGGGCAAATAATCATACAGGGTGGGAGGTGCTTCCCCCGGCTCCCTACCAGAGAGGTAACGGGAATAATTCTCGATACCCGTGCAGTAACCCAGTTCCTGCATCATTTCCAGGTCGTAGCGGGTGCGCTCCCGCAGGCGCTGTTCTTCCACCAGCTTGTTGACAGAGCGCAACTGCTCAAGCCGCTCGGCCAACTCCACCTTGATCGCTTCAATCGCCTCAAGAATGGTATGCCTCGGCGTCACATAGTGAGATTTTGGATACACTGTCACCCGCGGTACCCGTCCGAACACCTCACCGGTTAACGGGTCAAATAGCGAAATATTTTCCACCTCGTCATCAAACAACTCCACTCGCACTGCTTCGTTGTCCGAGTCTGCCGGATAGATATCGATCACATCGCCACGCACTCGATAGGTGGCCCGCTGAAAAACAGAATCATTGCGGCTGTATTGCAGTTCAGCCAGGCGGCGCAGGATAGCCCGTTGATCGACCCTGTCACCGCGGACCAGGTGCAATACCATCTTCAGATAGGATTCGGGGTCCCCGAGGCCGTAGATAGCCGATACGGTGGCCACCACGATGACATCCTTGCGCTCCATCAACGCCTTGGTCGCCGACAAGCGCATTTGCTCAATGTGCTGGTTAATCGAGGCGTCTTTTTCAATAAAGGTGTCGGAGGAAGGCACATAGGCCTCGGGCTGGTAGTAATCGTAATAGGAGACAAAGTATTCCACGGCATTGTCCGGGAAAAATTCACGGAATTCACCGTACAGCTGAGCAGCCAGGGTTTTGTTATGGGCCAGGACAATCGTAGGCCTCTGTACCTGGCTGATAACGTTCGCAATGGTGAAGGTTTTACC
>SBGI01000322.1 GCA_006227015.1 Gammaproteobacteria bacterium | reverse complement strand
GACAGTTTTGCCTCCTACTACATTCGCCAGTACCTGGGCATTATGGTGGTCGGGTTCATCGGCAACATTCTACTTATGACGATCCACAATGCGCTCGCCTCCATCTGGATGATCCTTGTCCTGGTAGCCTGGCTCATTAGCCTGGTGGGAGCCTGTACCGACAAGAAAAACGAAGTGCCCTATATAGGACGCTACTTTCAGGAATGGTTTAAGGGGCTGTAGTTTTAGGCGCGTTGGTTTTAGGAATCGGTTTTAGGCAACTGGTTCAAAGAGGCCCTCCGTTTACCGCTCTGACATTAACCCGGGCTTAAGAGATCGGGAGGCTTTCCAGAGCCGGGTTCTGGAATACATCAATACTGCGAAGCCGGCAACCTGACAACAAGGCCATCCAGTTCTTCTGTGACTTTTATCTGACAGCTCAGGCGACTGGTAGGCTCTGGCGCAACCACCATCTCCAGCATCATTTTTTCAGCGCCCTCGGGCTCACCAACTTTGTCGTACCATGCTTCATCCACGTAACAATGGCAGGTGGCACAACTGCAAACGCCCCCGCACTCGGCAAGAATGCCGTCAATCATGTTGTCGACTGCACCTTGCATAACGGTATTGCCCACAGGCACCTCAACTTCGTACTCGCCACCGTTAGCTTCCACGTAATGAATAATTGGCATTGAAAATCCTTAAGACTACCTGTTTGCTGTTAACTCATAAGCTCTTTTAAATCGATATTGTCATCGGCCAAACGCTCGGCATCAACGCTTGCGCCTTTGGCTAGCAACTGCCTGGCCACCATAAACTCTTTGGGACAATTGATGCAATCCGCAGCCAGCAAGCGATTGCCACGAAGGTACCAGGCCACAAAGCTTCTCCCGTGCTCAGGATCGCCCCGCAGTACCACGTTATCGAAGCCATCACTGAGCCCGGCGATCTGCAGCTTGAGATCGTATTGATCAGACCAGAACCACGGGTAGCCATCGTAGCAGTGCTTCCGACCACAGATACTCGCGGCCGCTGACTTTGCCTGCTCCATCGCGTTGGGGACCGATTCCAGCCGCAAACGCCGGCCCAGCTGTAGGCTGGGGTGATTGGCACAATCGCCCGCCGCATAGATTGCCGGATCGGCTGTGGCAGCAAATTCATCCACCCAAATACCGTTATCCACTTTCAGGCCAGAAGTCTCGGCCAGCTCCGTATTGGGTATTACGCCGATACCAATAATCACCAGATCTGCCGGCAGTTTTCGCCCATCGGTGCTGACGACACCCGTGACTGCAGTCTTGCCCTCGATGGCCGAAACAGCCCAGCCAGTGTGAATCTCCACGCCTTCCTCAGTGTGCACTCGCCGGTAAAAAGCAGACACGTCTGGCGCCGTGACTCTGGCAAGCAATCGCGGCTGCACCTCAAGGACAGCCACACTGACACCCAATTTACGCAGTGCAGCGGCAGATTCCAGACCGATATAACCGCCACCCACTATGACAACCCGGGAGTCCGCCTTTAGCTGACGCCGTATTGCCTCAACATCTGCCAAGGTTCGCAGGTAGTGAACCCCGTGCAAATTTACGCCGGGAACATCCAGCTGTCTGACTCTGGCACCTGTGCAGAGTGCCAGCTTGTCATAGTCAATCCGCTCACCACTCTCAAGCAAGACTGAATGTGACGAGCGATCAATCGACACAACGCGCCCCTGCAGCAATTTGATGCCGTGTTTTTCATACACAGCCGGGGGACGGATTTGCAGCGACGTTTTGTCCCTGTCACCGGAAAGGTAATCCTTGGATAACGGCGGGCGCTGGTATGGTGCTACAGGTTCATCGCCGATGATCCATATATCACCAGACCAACCCTCCTGGCGCAAACTGGGGGCAAGCTGGGCAGCGGCATGGCTCGCGCCCACTATAATCACCCGCTCATCCATACCTGCACCTGCTCCCGAAAAGTGCACATTATCGGGACAGAGCTCACACGAAGGCAAGTCATCACCTCCGTAACTTAAGGGTTACTGTGGAGAGAATCGGGACAAAACCACCATTTTTGTAGAAAAACTAGCTACAGATGAAGCGCTGACAAACTATTTTATCTTTTGTATTAGAAGAAAAAATAGGATTATTTTGAAACCAGTTCTTCTCTATTGCTCCCACAAGAATACTTGAAATGCAAATAGTTTGTAACTAGACTACAGCGCCTTCAAACAGGGCATCCCTGTTTTATACAAATGGAATTCGCCACACCATTGGCGTTAGAATAGCCGCCCTGCCCGGCAGGCCAGCAAACCAATTAACCGAGATAGCAATGGCTGATTCATTCAAAGAAAGCGCCCTCCACTACCATACCCACCCAGTTCCCGGAAAACTTGAGATCCGTCCGACCAAACCACTGGCCAACAAGCGCGACTTGTCACAGGCGTACTCGCCTGGCGTGGCCTATGCCTGTGGCGCCATTGTCAAAAATCCGACGGAAGTTGCCAACGTTACCGCCCGGGGCAACCTGGTAGCTGTTATCTCCAATGGTACTGCGGTACTCGGCCTGGGTGATATTGGCCCGCTGGCCGCCAAACCGGTGATGGAAGGCAAGGCTGTTCTGTTTAAAAAGTTTGCCAACATCGATGTTTTCGACATTGAAATTGACGAGACCGATGTGGACAAACTCGTCGATACCATCGCCTCCCTGGAGCCGACTTTTGGCGGCATCAACCTTGAAGACATCAAGGCCCCGGAATGCTTCCTCGTAGAACGCAAGCTGCGCGAGCGAATGAACATCCCTGTATTCCATGACGACCAGCATGGCACAGCCATTGTTTCGGCGGCAGCTGTCTATAACGGTCTGCGCATCGTCAATAAAAAGATTGAAGACATCAAACTGGTAGTCACCGGAGCCGGTGCCGCCAGCATTGCCTGTGTGGATCTGCTGGTCAGCATGGGTCTGCAGAAGTCCAACGTGCGTATGATCGACCGCAACGGAGTGATCTACAAAGGCAGAGAAGCAGGGATGAACCCCTGGAAAGAAAGCTATGCTGTCGACACGGAAGACCGCACCCTGGACGACGCCATAGTCGATGCCGACCTGTTCCTCGGCCTGTCCGGACCCGGCATTCTCAAGGATCACATGGTCAAGAAAATGGCGGACAACCCGCTTATTCTGGCCATGTCCAATCCGACTCCGGAAATCATGCCGGAGATTGCCAAGGCTGCCCGTCCAGACGCCATCCTGGCCACCGGCCGCTCTGACTACCCGAACCAGGTCAACAACGTCCTGTGTTTCCCGTTTATTTTCCGCGGCGCCCTGGATTGCGGTGCAACCGTGATCAACGACGCTATGAAACAGGCTTGCGTGAAAGCCATTGCCGACCTGGTTCATCGTGAAGCTTCCGAGGCGGTCGCCGAAGCCTATGCCGATGAAGTGCTGAAATTTGGTCCCGATTACCTGATCCCGAAACCATTTGATCCACGACTGATCGAGGAAGTCCCGGTAGCGGTGGTGAAGGCGGCCATGGAAAGTGGCGTTGCCACCCGACCCATTGAAGACCTGGAAGCCTACCGTCAGAAGCTGCATTCCTATGTCAGTCGCAGCAGATTGTTTATGCAGCCTATGATTGAGCAGGCACGCCGCAATCCATCACGCATCGCCTATGCCGAAGGTGAAAACGATGATGTACTGCGCGCCATGCAGGGCGTGGTGGACGAGAAAGTTGCCCACCCCATTCTGATCGGCCGACCGGCAGTCATTCACCGCAAAATTGCGGAGATGGGTCTGCGCATTCAACCCGGGGTCGATATCGAAATCGTTAACCCGGAGGAAGGGGATCACCACGAGAATTACTGGCAGTTTTATCACCAGCACGTGGGGCGCTCAGGCGTATCTGTTGAAGCGGCACAAAATGCCATTCACACCAACAATACTGTATTGGCGGCAATCATGGTTGCGCTGGGTGATGCCGACGCCCTGGTCTGCGGCAAGGTCGGTCGCTTTGACAGCCATCTTCGGGATATTCAGAGCATTATTCCCCAGAGCGACACCACGCAAATGTCATCCGTGTGTGTACTGTTGATGGAAGACGGGCCACTTTTCCTGGCCGACCCGTTCGTCAACGTGGATCCCACCGAAGAACAGGTGGTAGCGACGGCACTCAATACTATTGGCTTTGTAAAAAGCTTTGGTATTGAACCAAAAGTGGCGCTCTTGTCACATTCCAATTTCGGCACCTACGATGACCCCTCTGCCCACAAGATGAAGAGAGCTGCGGAGCAACTGCGCAACCAGTTCCCTGACCTACAGATTGAGGGTGAAATGCATGCCATGTCGGCGATGAATGAAACGCTGAGAGAGCGCATTTATCAGAATGCCAACCTTAAAGGGCGTGCCAATGTACTGATTATGCCCAATATGGATGCTGCCAGTATTACCCTGGGCCTGCTAAGGTCGCTGACCAATGCACGTCTTGTAGGCCCATTCCTGTTCGGCTGTGACAAGCCTGCACACATCCTGATCCCATCAGTTTCCGGACGAGGCATACTGAATATGACCGCACTCATCGGCGCTGATATCACATCAAAATCTGATCAGTAATCTGCTACTTCAGCAATAAAAAACGCGGCTTATGCCGCGTTTTTTGCTTGTGCGTTCACCCAGGCATTAATAGTGTGGCGGCCTCTCATCACCAGCCGCCTCGTCCGGCAGCTTCTCAGCCAACTCGGTCACCTTTGTTCCCAACAGGTCACAGCGGGCCACAAGACGGTCCAGCAGTTCCTGTTGACGGTAAATCACATCACTCAGGCGCTCAATGGCATCTTCCTGGAAAGCCAGCCGAGTCTCAATATCAATCAGTCGATCCTCATTCATCCCCTGCCTCCAAAATACAAAACTAACCGGCACAAAAAAACCGCAGGGCGAACCCTGCGGTTTTCCTTGAGAGCCCAACCTTACAGGTTATCGGCATTCTCGGACAGGTAAGAGGCAACACCGTTCGGTGACGCATCCATACCTTTATCACCCTCTTTCCAGCCAGCAGGACAAACTTCACCGTGAGACTGATGGAAGCTCAGTGCATCAACCATACGCAACATTTCATCAATGTTGCGGCCCAGAGGCAGGTCGTTAACAACCTGGTGACGAACAACACCGTCTTCGTCAATCAGGAAAGAACCACGGAATGCAACGCCGGCCGCATCAAACTCAACATCGTAGGCCTGACAGATTTCGTGCTTCACATCGGCAACGAGCGGGTATTTCACTTGACCGATACCACCATCATTGATGGCTGTATTGCGCCAGGCGTTGTGAGTGAAAACCGAGTCAATGGAAACGCCAATGACTTCAACACCACGCTTTTGGAACTCTTCATAGCGGTGGTCAAATGCGATCAACTCAGAAGGACAAACAAAAGTAAAATCCAGCGGATAGAAGAAAATTACCGCTTTTTTACCTTTGATAGCATCGGACAGGGAAAATGCATCAACAATGTCACCGTTACCCATTACCGCTCCAGCAGTAAAGTCCGGTGCTGGCTTACCAACTAAAACTCCCATGGTCTAACTCCTCTTTTTCATCAGTTATTTTACAGTTAAGGCCACCGGGGCGGCCCAAAGTCGAAACATTAGAAGTCATCTTACACAATGAATAATCTATGTCTCATTGTTATTCTCTATAACAACAATAAGTCAACTTAAATCAAATCTCGACGGCAAGCGGCCATCACTCGGCTTTTTGCGCCGCTTCCTTTACCAGATCCGCGAGCTCACCATTTTCGTGCATCTCTGTGATGATGTCACAACCGCCCACCAGTTCACCATTCACCCACAGCTGGGGAAACGTAGGCCAGTTGGCGTATTTTGGCAAATTTGCACGAATCTCAGGATTGCTTAGAACATCCACGTAGGCAAAGCGTTCTCCACAAGCCATCAGGGCCTCCACAGTGCGTGCAGAAAACCCACATTGGGGAGCATTAGGTGAACCCTTCATGTAAAGAATGACCGGATTGCCTTCTACCTGGTCGCGAATGGTTTCCATGATATCCATTGATATGTACCTCTATATTTTGTAACGGCGTAATAGTCGACTATTAAGGTCAACTATTCTACTCCACTCACCAGCATCTGACACTACATCCACTAAAAAATTCTTTCTGCTTTCACGGGCTCAGGCACAAACGATAATACAAATAGGAATTGTTTGCATATGAGAATAGTTCTCGTTATAGTTTCGCTCGTCTTACCCAAAGACACTTAACAAAAGAACATTCGGAGAAAGCAACATGTACAAGCGAGTCCTACTCACTACAGCTGGATTTGTGCTGGCATCCGCCGCGCAAGCCGCCGCACCCTCTCTTGAGGAAATGTGGGAATTGGTGCAAAAGCAACAGGCAGAAATTGCCCAGCTTAAATCTCAGCTCAGCGAAACCGAACAGCGTGTCGCTCAGACTGAAGAGAAAACCGAGGCCACCTTCGCAGCAGTAGAAGAAGTCAGTGCCGGTCCAGTCGCCAAACTGGCTGAGTGGGCCGAAAAAACCACTATTGGCGGCTACGGAGAGGTCCACTACAACAACCTCACCTCTGATAACTCTGACAACTCCAAAGATGAGTTCGACCTGCACCGCTTTGTGCTGTTCTTCGGCCACCAATTCAATGACGACCTGCGCTTCTTCTCCGAACTGGAAGTTGAGCACAATGTCGCCGGAGAAGGCAAAAACGGTGAAGTGGAAATCGAACAAGCCTATATCGAATATGATTATGCACAGCACCACCGCGCCAAAGCCGGTGTATTCCTGATGCCGGTGGGCATTATTAACGAAACCCACGAACCGGATACCTTTTACGGTGTAGAGCGCAACAATGTTGAAAAAGACATTCTGCCTGCTACCTGGTGGGAAGCTGGCGCCATGTTCAGCGGCGAACTGGCTCAGGGGCTGAGCTACGATGCCGGCGTGCACTCGGGTCTGTATATCAATCCGATGGATGGCAAATATAAAATTCGTGATGGCCGCCAGAAAGCCAGTGAAGCCAAGGGCGATGATCTCGCCTATACCGGGCGCCTGAAATACACCGGCGTACCCGGTCTGGAACTGGCCGCCACGGTTCAATACCAGTCCGACCTGTGGCAGGGTGAAACCTTTGGCGGCGAAGACGAGGCAGATGCCACGTTGTGGGAAGCCCATGCCATTTATAACAGTGGCCCGTTTGGCATTCGTGCTCTCTACGCTCATTGGGACATCGACGACGCCATTGAAGCTGTTAAGGCCGGGGCCGACGAGCAGGAAGGTTTCTACATCGAACCCTCCTACAGGCTGTCTCCAAAACTTGGGCTGTTCGCACGCTACAGCGAGTGGGACAACCAGGCTGGCGACAGCAGCGACACCGAAAAAGAACAATATGATATTGGTGTAAACTACTGGCTTGCAGAAAATGTGGTGCTGAAAGCAGACTACATGCGTCAGGAAGTAGAAGTTGGTGACGAACTGCGTGGATTTAACCTGGGGGTAGGTTGGAGCTT
>SBGI01000287.1 GCA_006227015.1 Gammaproteobacteria bacterium | reverse complement strand
CGTGTCCGTACTGGTGGAAAATGGTGAGCACGGCAGCAGTACTGCAGCCCCGGTAGCGCGCAAGTTAATCGACGCCTACATGGCCTATTACCCGGGTGCTCTGGCGAATGAGGTGACCGATGAGTCAGGGTGATTTTGTTCGCCGTATGGGGTCCGGGGGGACCGCCATTTATGGTGCGCCTAGCCAATGGCAGAGGGTACATCTGGATGTGCCGCTGTTTCTGTTGTTAACCCTGTTGGCCGCGGTTGGTTTATTTATTCTCTACAGTGCCAGTGGCCAGAGTCTCTACTATGTTCAGCACCAGCTGGTGAACTACGCAGTGGGTTGCGGAGTCATGGTGGCGACGGCCCAGGTGCCGCCAAGACTGATGGCCCGATGGGCTTTTTTGCCTTATTTCGGAGGTGTGGCACTACTGCTAGCGGTACTGTTTATGGGGGTCGGCGCAAAAGGAGCCCAGCGCTGGCTGGAAATTGGCGGTATTCGTTTCCAGCCATCGGAAATCCTCAAGGCGGCGGTGCCCCTGATGCTTGCCAGTTACCTGGGACAGCGCGCCATGCCGCCACGTTTTAAACACGTGATAGCGGCACTGGTTTTCATTGCCTTGCCGCCGGTGCTGGTTATCCTGCAACCCGATCTGGGGACAGCCATTCTGATTGCCGCCTCGGGGTTGTTTGTGCTGTTTCTGGCAGGTTTGCCGAAACGTTACCTGGCCGTTGCCGGCGTGGCGGCGACAGCGCTGCTCCCCCTGATGTGGTACTACGTGCTGCACGATTACCAGCGTCAGCGAATTCTGACAATGTTCAATCCTGAAGCAGATAAGCTGGGTGCTGGCTGGAATATCATTCAGTCGACCATTGCCATTGGTTCCGGTGGTGTTCATGGCAAAGGCTGGATGCTCGGGACCCAGTCACAGCTGGATTTCCTGCCGGAGAGTCATACGGATTTTATCATTGCGGTGTTGGCTGAAGAGTTTGGTTTGGTCGGCGTGATGTTGTTGATGGGGTTGTACCTGCTGATCATTGCCCGTTGTATCATGATTTGCTTGCGAGCACAGAGCATGTTTGGCCGCTTGCTGGCGGGGAGTATTACGCTCACTTTCTTTGTCTATGTGTTTGTGAATATGGGAATGGTTTCCGGCATTTTGCCCGTGGTAGGGGTGCCGTTGCCGTTGGTGAGTTATGGAGGCACTTCCATTGTGACCCTGATGTTAGGGTTTGGTATGCTGATGGCTGTTAGCACAGAGAAAAAACGATCCATCTGATAATCTAGATTGGCGAGGGGTAGAGGGCGATAGCTCTTGATAAAAAATATGAAAAAAAGAGTGGTCTTTGCGTTAGCTGCTTTGCTGTCTGTGTCGGTGCAGGCCGGCTATTTGGATTCTCCTGAAGCCAAGGCATTTGCTGATCGCATGGTGGCGGAACACGGTTTTGATCGCAGTGAGGTCAACGCGCTGCTGGATAACGCGGAAAAGAAGCAGTCCATTATTGATGCCATGATGCGACCGGCGGAGAAGGTCAAACCCTGGAAGGACTACCGCAAAATTTTTATTACCGAGAAACGCATCACTGAAGGAGTTGAGTTCTGGCGACACAACCGGGAGGCCCTGAAGCTGGCCTCGCAACAGTATGCGGTAGCCCCGGAAGTGATTGTTGCCATTATCGGTGTGGAAACATTTTACGGGCGCATCAAGGGCGGTTTCCGGGTGATTGATGCCCTGTCGACGCTGTCGTTTGATTATCCCCCCCGCAGTGCTTTTTTTACCCGCCAGCTGGAAGAATTTCTGCTGCTGGCCCGGGAGCAACGCCAGGACCCCCTCAAATTGATGGGATCCTATGCCGGTGCCATGGGTTATGGGCAGTTTATTCCCAGTAGCTATCGCAGCTTTGCCGTGGATTTTGATGGTGATGGCTTTGCTGATATCTGGAACAACCGCTCTGATGCTATCGGCAGTGTTGCCAACTACTTCGCCAAGCACGGTTGGGTTATGAATGAACCCGTGGTCACTCGTGCCCGCGCGGGCGCCGATCTCGATGAAACCTTATTGAACAAGCTTGCGCTGGACAAAACCCTGGCTGAATGGTCGCAGTTGGGTCTGATGGCTGAAGATGAATTGCCAGAGGATAGCAAAGCCCTGCCTTTTACTCTGGAAGCCGAGGACGGGGAACAGCTGTGGCTGGGACTTAACAATTTTTACGTCATCACCCGCTATAATCGCAGCACCATGTATGCCATGGCGGTACATCAGTTGAGTCAGCTGATTCTGGAGCGTGTTGGTGAAAGCAATCTCTAGGCGTTATACGCCTATGGCGGCACTGGCCGTCATGGTGCTTTTGTTACAGGGCTGCGGTGGCAGTGGCAGTAGCAAAGGCGGGTATGGCTATGGTGATGGCCCTCCACCAAAGGATGTGGAAGTCGCACATATTCCCGATGCAGTGCCGAAAGTCGAGCCGGTTACCAAGGCGGGAAACAAAAGCCCCTATACCGTGTTTGGTAAAACCTATGAAGTGCTGCCCTCCAGTATTGGCTACCGGCAGCAGGGCGTCGCCTCCTGGTATGGCAACAAGTTCCACGGCCGCAATACCTCAAATGGTGAGCCTTACAGCATGTACGAAATGACAGCGGCCCATAAAACCCTGCCCATCCCCTGTTACGTGCGTGTTACCAATGTCGAAAATGGTCGCAGTGTGATTGTCCGGGTTAATGATCGTGGCCCCTTCCACGGTGATCGCATCATTGACCTTTCCTATGTTGCGGCAAAAAAGCTGGGTTACTCTGACAGGGGCACGGCCAAGGTGATTGTGGAAGCCATCGACCCGCTCAAATACCAGAAAAATTCTGTGGAGCAGCCGCATATCTACAGTCAGCCAAGTGTGATTCCCTCGGCGCAGCCGGTTGTCAGCTCGGATGATTACGCCCTGCCCGGCAATACCTTTCTCCAGGTTGGAGCTTTCAGTACTCATTCGGCAGCCTCCACCCTATCGCAGAAAGTGCAGAGCCTGACTGAGTTTCCTGTGGTGGTTCGGCAGCAAAGCCAGCCAACAACCTTGTACAAGGTGTTGGTGGGACCGCTGAGCGATAATGTAACGCTGTTGAATCTGCGTAATTTATTGCAGCAGCGGGAGAATATCAGTCCCTTTGTGGTCTACGAATAACTTTACCTGAAAGACGGGCGGGCCCCGTGCTAGAATTTCCATATTCCTTTCCGGTGTATCCATTCATTTTTTCACCAATTTAAAAACTGTTGCTTATGTTGAAGAAAATTCTCTCCATCGGGTTGCTGCTATCCCTGCTGCCGGCCATGTCTCAAGCCAAAATTCTTATCCCGGCGCCACCGGAGCTGGCCGCTTCCGCCTGGATTCTGATGGATGCCAATACCGGCAAGGTACTGGTGGAGCACAACGCAGACCAGCAGTTGCCCCCAGCCAGCCTGACCAAGATGATGACCAGTTATATCGTTGCCGCGGAGTTACACAACGGCAAGATCAAGGAACAGGACATGGTACCCATCAGCGTGACGGCCTGGAAAATGGGTGGTTCAAAAATGTTTGTCAGGGAAGGGACGCAGGTGCCGCTGATGGATTTGCTGCGCGGCGTGATCATTCAGTCCGGCAACGATGCCTCAGTGGCATTGGCCGAGTACCTGGCGGGCAGTGAAAGTGCTTTTGCCGATGTCATGAACCAGCAGGCCCAGTTGCTGGGCATGAAAAACACAACCTTTCACAATGCCACCGGCTGGCCATCGGATGGGCACGTGACCACGGCCCGCGATCTGTCCCTGCTGGCCCGCGCCCTGATACAGGATTACCCGGAACACTACGGCATCTATGCTGAGAAATACTTCGAGTACAACGATATCAAGCAACCCAACCGCAATCGCCTATTGTGGCGGGACAGCTCGGTGGATGGTCTGAAAACCGGCCACACCGAAGAGGCAGGGTTTTGCCTGGTGGCATCGGCAGTACGCAATAACATGCGCCTGGTTTCCGTGGTGATGGGAACCAGCAGTGAAGAGGCCCGTGCCAGGGAGTCACAAAAACTGCTGTCATTTGGCTTTCGCTACTATGAAACCGGTAAAGTCTACAGCGCCGGCGACATCCTGAAAGAAAACGCCCGAGTCTGGTACGGCGTTGAAGACAACGTCAACCTGGTGGTGCCGGAGGACCTGTACCTGACTATTCCCCGTGGCTCCAAGGATCAGCTGGAGGCAAAGGTGGTGTCCAATGAGGACATCGAAGCGCCCCTCGCGCAAGGCCAGTCCCTGGGGAATCTGACCATCAGTTTTGAAGGCGAAACCCTACTGGACACTGCACTGGTGGCAGATCGGGCAGTGGAAGAAGCGGGGATATTCTCGCGCCTCTGGGATGCTATTAAGCGCTTCTTCATAGGGATATTTTCCTGATGTCGACGCCGGAAGCACCAAAAATTGAATTCCCCTGCGACTACCCGATCAAGGTGGTAGGCAGTGCCGGTGTTGAGCTGCACAGTCTGGTGATTGAAACCATGGAGCGTCACGCCCCCGGGTTTGACCAGACGACGATGACCATTCGGGATAGTCGCAAAGGCAATTTTCAGTCCATTACTGTTACCATCACTGCCACTGGGGAAGCGCAACTACAGGCCATCTTTGCCGACCTGAAAGATCACCCGTTGGTACAGATGGTGTTGTAACGGCCCAAGCAAACCCCGTTTATATGTCGACAGTACCTGACCTTCCTCTCATCGTCCGCTTCCTGGGGTGTCGCGCTTATGCCGATACCTTTGAAGCCATGAAAACGCTCACCTCCACCCGGGATGCCGAAACCCCTGATGAAATCTGGCTGCTAGAGCACGAGCCGGTGTTTACCCAGGGACAGGCCGGTAAACAGGAGTACATCCTGATGCCTGGCGATATCCCGGTGGTACAGAGTGATCGCGGTGGACATGTCACCTATCACGGTCCCGGGCAGATTACCGGTTACCTGCTGATTGATCTGAAACGCTTGGGGATCACGGTACGAGACCTGGTTTCGCTGATCGAAGCGGCGCTGGTGGAAACGCTGGCTCACTGGGGCATTACAGCCGCACCGAGGCCGGATGCGCCGGGCGTTTACGTGGAAAATGGCGCCAAGATCGGTTCTCTGGGGCTACGAGTGCGCCGGGGCTGCAGTTATCACGGACTCAATTTCAATGTTGATATGGACCTCAGTCCCTGGGCACGCATTAATCCCTGCGGTCTCGGTGTGCCCATGACACAGATGAATGATCTGTTGCAGGATAAGGTCAGTTTGCAACAGGTGGCGGAACACCTTGCCGATATTTTGACCACAAAGCTGGGGTATAATACGCACCGAGTGGAGGGCGATCATCCACTGCTGCCAACACAGCAAGCCCCCGCACCCTGAACCGAATCATTGAGGCAACCCGCAGTAATGACTGACACCAAAGTAGTTCCGCCCAAACGCACACGACGCCTTCAACAGGGCGAGAAATTGCGCAGCGCTGACAAGGTGGAGCGGATCCCGGTGAAAGTGATTCCCACAGAGGAAATCCAGCGCAAACCGGACTGGATGCGTATCCGTGTCTCATCCTCCCCTAAGGTACAGGAAATCAAAAACATCCTGCGCAAGAATAAGCTGGCTACGGTTTGCGAAGAAGCGGCCTGTCCCAACCTCAGTGAGTGTTTCAGTCACGGTACCGCAACCTTCATGATCATGGGGGAAATCTGTACCCGCCGCTGTCCTTTCTGCGATGTGGGCCACGGTAAGCCGAACCCCTTGGATACAGAGGAGCCGGCGCACCTGGCAAAAGCCATCCATGAAATGCAATTGAGCTATGTGGTGATCACTTCTGTGGACCGGGATGACCTGCGCGACGGAGGTGCTCAGCATTTTGCAGACTGTATCCGGGAGGCCCGTATTCTCAGCCCGGCCTTAAAGCTGGAGATTCTGGTGCCGGATTTTCGCGGCCGTATGGAGCCCGCACTGGAAATTCTTAGCGCCACGCCTCCGGATGTTTTCAATCACAACATGGAAACCGTGCCGAGGCTTTATCGCGAGGCCCGCCCGGGCGCCAATTATGCATGGTCCCTGAAACTGCTTCAGGAATACAAGCGCCTTAATCCCAATGTGCCCACCAAGTCAGGACTGATGGTGGGGCTGGGTGAAAGTAAGGATGAGCTGATGCGTACCCTCGATGACCTGCGTGCCCACGATGTGGATATGCTCACCGTGGGGCAATACCTGCAACCGTCTAAAAACCATCTGCCGGTGGAGCGTTTTGTACACCCGGATGAATTTGCCGAGTATGCGGAATATGGCCACAGTATAGGCTTCAGTCAGGTGGCATCTGGTCCGCTGGTGCGTTCTTCCTACCATGCGGATAAACAGGCCAGGGGTGAGCAGGTAGGCTAGCTGCCTGCCTCAAGGTTCATCCGGATAACAATACAATGCAAAAACCCCGGCTTCTCGATATTCATAACGCCACTGTCTACCGTGACAACAAAAAAGTCTTTGATGGCTTTTCACTGTCGGTCGAACAGGGACAGAGTACGGCCATTATCGGCCCCAATGGTGCCGGGAAAAGTACATTATTAAAGCTCCTGACCCGGGAATTGTATCCTGTGGTGAATGATGATTCCCATGTGCGTATCCTCGGGCAGGACCGTCCTATCTTGTGGGAGTTGCGGGAAAAAATCGGCCTGGTGTCCGCCGACCTGCAACAGGGTTTTGTGCCGGATGTCAGCGGCCTTGGCGTGGTGGTTTCCGGTCTTCATAATTCCATCGGCTTGTTCCACTACCAGGATGTAACAGACGATCAACTGGCTCGGGGAAAAGCGGTGCTGGAAGAGTTGGGTATTTCCGATCTGGCGGGTCGGCCCTACAAGCAGATGTCCACGGGCCAGCAGCGCCGTTGTCTGCTCGGACGGGCTCTGATCCACAACCCCGAGCACCTGATTCTCGATGAACCCACCAGTGGCCTCGACCTGAATGCCACCTATCATTACCTCAATGGGATCCGCGATTTGTTACAGCGTGGAAAAACCATTCTGCTCGCCACGCACCATATTCACGAAATACCGCCCGAAATTGAGCGCGTAGTCTTTATGGACGGTGGACAGGTGGTAGCCGACGGAGACAAGAGTGAGATGCTGACCGACTCACACCTGTCCTCAGTGTTTGACATGCCTTTGACCGTCAGTGTCTCCAATGGCTTTTACCAGGTCTTGCCAGCCTAGACTCAGGCCACCATAATGTGCGCCGATTTGCCGATCTAGGATTACTCAAGCTATGAAAATACAAGACAATGCTGTAGTGGCCTTCCACTACACCATGACCGATGAACACGGCGAAGTTGTGGAGACTTCCCAGGATGAGGAAGCGGCGACTTTTATCTTTGGTCACCGCAATATGATCGAGCCCCTCGAGGCGTCCATGCTGGGCAAAGAAGTGGGGGACAAGTACAGCATTACTCTGCCTCCCGAAATGGCTTACGGCCGCTTGCTCACCGACAATGAAATGCGCGTGGGCCTGAAAAACCTGCATTATGAAGGCAAGCTGGAGCC
>SBGI01000277.1 GCA_006227015.1 Gammaproteobacteria bacterium | reverse complement strand
GACCACTCTGCCACCGCGCCTTCGGGATGCGGGATTGTACCCGACGAGTTTTTCAAAGAACAGTAAAGAAGGCGGGTATTCTATGGATTGACCGCAGAGAATCAACCGATTTTTATCCAGCCCGGCGTGGCCACTCGAACAGATGTACAAGTTTTGTTCAATTGACCCTGGACAACTCGGGCCACGCGGCACGCAGATAGATGATCATTGACCACAGGGTGAGAATAGCCGCCACATACAGGAGCGCTATACCCAGATAGTCGAGCATCGGGTGTGTCACCGGGTTAATGGCGAGCAGAAAGGCGATGGCGATCATCTGCAAGGTGGTTTTCACCTTGCCCAGATAGGACACAGCAACACTGGTGCGTTTGCCCAGTTCCGCCATCCACTCACGCAATGCCGATATCACGATTTCACGACCAATAATAACCATGGTTGGCAAGGCGAACAGAAGCGTGGCGTGTTCTTCCATCAACATCACCAGTGCGGAAGCGACAATCAGTTTATCTGCCACCGGATCGAGAAAGGCACCGAATGGCGTGAACTGGTCCAGTTTGCGTGCCAGGTAGCCGTCCAGCCAGTCTGTGCCGGCAGCGATACCAAAAATGGCGGCGCTAGCAAGGTGTCGCCACTCCCAGGGCAGATAAAAGACACAAATCAGGATGGGAATCATCGCGATGCGCATCAGGGTGAGGATATTGGGAAGATTCCACATGGACAGTTACTACTTCGGCCTTTCTGAGAGGGGAAACAAGTTACCCATTGTGAAGGGTGCTGTAAATAGTTTCGGCAACTTTCCTGCTTATTCCCGGCACACGCATCAATTCCGCCACACTGGCACGTTCCACTTCGCGCACGCCGCCAAAGAATCGCAATAACTCCCGGCGTCTTTTCGGACCTACGCCCTCAATACCCTCAAGGGTTGAGGTGCGACGTTTGCGGTCGCGGCTCTGGCGGTGTCCGGTAATAGCGAACCTATGAGCTTCGTCGCGTATTTGCTGTATCAGTAGCAATGCCGAGGAATCCGTATCCAGAATCACTTCGTTGTCACCCTGGGACAATAACAGCGTCTCGAACCCGGCCTTGCGGGTTCGGCCCTTGGCCACGCCCACCACCAGCACTTCGAGGGCACCCAGTTCATCGAGCACGGCAGTGGCCTTGCGCATTTGCCCCTTGCCACCGTCAATCAGCAGCACATCCGGCAGCTTGCCGTCCTCTTTCTTTATGCGGGTATAACGTCGAACCAGCGCCTGCTCCATGGCGGCATAGTCATCCCCCGCCGCCACATCACGGATATTCATACGGCGATAATCGGATTTCAGGGGGCCGTTGGCATCAAAGACCACACAGGAGGCAACAGTGGCCTCACCACTGCTGTGACTGATATCGAAACATTCCAGGCGTTCCGGCAGCTCTTCCAGATCCAGCAACTGCTGCAGGGCTTCCAGACGCTGCTGGGTATTTTGCCGGGAGGCCAAGCGGCCATTGAGGTTCTGGTGGGCGGTACGCTCCGCCAAATCGAGCCATTGTGCGCGGGTACTCCGGCCACCCTGCTTCACGGTGACCTTGAATGCCGCCACGTCACTGATCGCAGCCGCGAGCAGCTCCGCCTCGGGGACTGCGTGACTGGTAATTACCTGTTTCGGGAAGTCGCCCCGTGCGCCCTCCCGCAAATAGTACTGGGGCAGAAAATCTGCCAGCAGGTCGCCCTCACTGGCGGCCAGGGGCACCTTGGGATAAAAACTGCGGCTGCCGAGAATTCTTCCCTGCCTGATGTAGAGCACGTGCACACAACCCTGATCCCCTTCCAGAGCGGCGGCCATAATATCGATCTGGCCACTTCCGGACTCAACCACCTGCTCGGCCTGAATCGTCCGAAGGGCGACGATCTGATCACGAAACTGGGCGGCGCGTTCAAAGTCGAGGGCCTGAGAGGCCTTATCCATATCCCCTTCCAGTTCACGGATTAGGCCATCACTTTTGCCTTCCAGAAACATGCGGGTGTGGCGCACATCCCGCTGGTAGTCCTCTTCGACAATCAGCCCCACACAGGGGCCGGTACACCGGTTGATCTGATACTGCAGACAGGGGCGCGAACGGTTACGAAAAAAGCTGTCTTCACACTGCCGGACACGAAAGGTTTTCTGCAAAAAATTCATACTGTCGCGAACGGCTTGCGCACTGGGGAACGGGCCGAAATAGCTGCCGCCCTTTCGTTTACTGCCACGGTGAAACGCCAGGCGTGGAAACTCATCGCGATCGGACAGGAAGATATAGGGGTAGGATTTATCATCCCGCAGCAGAATATTAAACGGCGGACGGTTCTGCTTGATCAGATTTTGTTCAAGCAGTAATGCCTCGATCTCGGTTTGCGTAACCGTCACATCTATATTGGCAATACGACTGACCAGAGCGGCCGTTTTGGGGGAGAGTCCGCTGTTGCGGAAATAACTGGCGACCCGTTTACGCAGATTTTTTGCCTTGCCCACATACAGTATTGCCCCATCCTCACCATACATCTGGTAAACGCCGGGACGCTGGGTTAGCTGTTTCAGGAAAGATTTTGAATCAAAGGGCATGGCGCCATTCTACAGGGTTACCGCCCCGGATGGATCATATGACCTCTGACGGGTCCACCAGGCCGTATTTTACCGCCGCCAATGTCAACTCCACATCGTTGCTGACACCGAGTTTTTCATAAATACGGTATTTGTAGGTATTGATGGTTTTAGGGCTAATATTGAGCGTGTCTGCCACGTCTTTTGCCCGGTGCCCGCTGGTGATCAGCGCGGCAATCTGCAGTTCCCGCTGGGACAGGTTCCCCAGGGGCGAGCCATCTGCGCCGGGTTTAACGCCGTTGAGAGCCATCATCTGTGCCAACTCGGGGCTGATGTATACACCACCGGAGAGAACTTTTTGCAGTGCCGTTTTCACTTCAGCAGAATTGGCATTTTTGGTGATGTAAGCAGAAGCGCCAGCCTTCAACAGGGCCGCCGGGTGCACATCGTCGTTAAACGCACTGACGACAATTACCTTGGTATCCGGGTAGTGAGTAAGGATGCGATGCGTCGCCTCAATGCCGCCGATACCGGGCATACGGATATCCATAAACACGATATCCGGCTGCATTTCGCGGACCTTGTCGACGGCTTCTTCACCACTGGAGGCCTGGGCCGTAACCGCGATCCCCTCGACTTCCGTCAACATTCGGCAGATACCGAGACGGATCAAGTCATGATCGTCAACCACCAGTACACTTTTCAGATCCAGTCCAATACTCATGGGTATGACCTTTAACAATGCGCCTAGGCTATCACTGCATGGCTGGGGTTGCCACGTGAACCCGGCGAAAAGTGATATTAATTCTCGCCTCGGTTACAGCTGGCATCTTCGGCAGGCGATGCTTCCAGTGATGCTGAAATTCTCCCTCCATCACCAGCAATGATCCGTGATCCAGATCAAGAGTTTTCAAGCCGATTTCCCGGCGCGATCGGTGTTTTACTTGAAAACGGCGGACGACCCCCAGGCTGACGGAAGCGATCACCGGATTACTGCCCAGTTCCTGCTCATCGTCACTGTGCCAGTCAACACTATCCCGACCATCGCGATAAAGGTTCACCAGCGCACTGTTAAAAGCGGTGCCGCAAGCGGCTTCAACCTGCTGCTTGAGCGCTTTCAGCTCCGGGAACCAGGGCAATGCCCGAAACAGTCGCCCCGAATAGGTGTAATCGGCCCCGGCATCTCCGTACCAGGCATTCATCCTGGGAATTTTACGCCGTTGCCCGGCAATCCATATTTCAGTCTGCTCCCAGGGAACCAGCGTCGACAGGGACTCCATCAGCCGGTCAGCTTCGGGATCGGGAATCAGGTGGGGAAAATAGCGCAGCTGCCCATCGGGCACGTCGATAACAGTTGAGCTGTTTTCATTCTCAAGCAACGAGTACTGGCTCATGGGTAAACACGGGGTTCCAGCTCCAGAGTAACGGCAAATTTGCTCTGTACAGAACGGATAATATCATTTGCCAGGGCCAGTAATTCTTCACTGTTACCGCCACGATTAGTCAGTACCAGCGCCTGTTGCTGATGGACACCGACATGACTGAGGGATACTCCTTTCCAGCCCGCCTGATCCACCAGCCAGCCCGCGGCCAGCTTGACGCGGCCATCTGCCTGGGGATAGGACACCACATCAGGAAAATCCCTTTGTAGGTGCTTGGCCTGCTCTGCAGACATCACCGGGTTTTTAAAGAAACTGCCGACATTGGGTATGTCCCGGGGATCAGGCAATTTGCTGCGGCGGATATCACACACGACTTGTGAAACCACCTCCGGCGTCACCGATGACAAGTTGCGCTGTTCAATGGCCTGCTGCAAGGCGGGGTAATCCAGTCGGAGTGATGGCTGTGTGCTCAACGACAATACCAGCGATGTAATGACATACTGGTCGCGGCCCGCGTGTTTGAAGAAACTGTCCCGATACGCAAACCGGCAGTCTTCCGCCGACAGAGTAACCGGCTCGCCAGTATTGATATGAATGGCATCCAGGCTATGAAAATGCTCGCTGAGCTCAACCCCGTACGCGCCTATATTCTGGATGGGTGCTGCTCCAGCGAGACCGGGGATCAGGGACAGATTCTCCAAACCAAACCAGCCCTGCGACAGCGTATTCAACACCAGTTGGTGCCAGTTTTCGCCAGCACCCACGCGGACCAGGCATTGTTCTGCCTGCTGCCTGTCGAGTGTCATACCGGGTATGGCCATGGCGATCACCAGCCCGGGGATATCGTCAGCCAGAATAACGTTACTGCCGCCGCCCAATACGGTGACCTGCAGGCGCTTGTCGCGTGCCCAGCCCAAAGCTTCCTGTAGCATCTCCAGTGAAACCACACGACAGCAATACTCGGCACTTGCCGACAGAGCCAGTGTGTTCATTGTTTGAAGGGAGACCGCGGACTGGATATCCAGCATCAATCTAACTGCTCACGCAAATGGGACAATAAACCGGAGGCGGCGTCTTCGACCAGATCCAGCACCTGGGCAAAGTTTTCCTCGCCTCCGTAATAGGGGTCGGGGACTTCTTTCAGGCCACTGTGGCCAAAGTCGAGAAACAGGCCCAGATGACCATCAAAGTCAGGCAATGCCAGGGCTTTCAGATCCCACAGATTTTGCTCATCCATGGCCAGGATATAATCGAAATCACGAAAATCTTCCGGCCTTACTTGCCGCGCCCGCAAGTGACTGAGGTCATGCCCCCGGTCCAGAGCCGCTGCACTGGCACGGCGATCCGGCGGTCGGCCGATATGCCAGTCACCGGTACCGGCGGAATCAATCAGTATCTGCTCCTCCAATCCTGACTCCCGCACCATTTTTTCAAAAATACCGTGTGCCGTGGGAGAGCGACAGATATTGCCAAGACAGACAAACAACACTCTGATCGGCTTCATGGTTTACCCGCTTCCACCATTGCGATCACACGCTGTAAATCTTCCTCCGTGTCCACACCACCTGGCACGTCTTCAACCGAGGCCGCTACGTGGATGCGCTCGCCATGCCAGAGAAAACGCAATTGTTCCAGGCATTCTATCTGCTCCAGCGGCGCCATGGGCCAAGTCACAAACTGATTCAGCAGCGCCACACGGTAGGCGTAGATACCAATGTGGCGCATGGGCACCAGAGTGGTGGAAATTGACGCAACCCGGTTCTCGGGAAATTCACGGGGCCAGGGAATGGAGGCACGACTGAAGTAGAGCGCCAGACCGGTCTGGTCTGCCACCACTTTGACAATATTGGGGTTGTGAAAACTCTCATCGTCGACAATCGGCTCACACAGCGTGGCAACACCCGCTGCTTTCTGGCCCGCCAGATTGGCCGCAACCTGGTCAATCACCTGGGGGGGAATCAGTGGCTCATCGCCCTGCACATTCACCACAATATGTTCTTCAGGCAACTGATACTGACTCGCCACTTCCTGCAGGCGATCTGTTCCGGACTGGTGTTCCGGTGACGTCATGCAATACTCACCGCCAAATCCTGCAACCTGATCGGCGATACGCTGGTCGTCCGTGGCAACAATAACCCGCTCCGCCTGACTGAGGGCAGCCTGACGATAGACCCGTTCAATCATGGTCTGGCCGGCGATATCGCGAAGTGGCTTGCCGGGCAGCCGGGTGGATGAAAAACGCGCGGGAATCACTACGGAAAACGACATGTTGGTTCAGGCACTCTTGTTAAGTTTCGCTACCCGTTTGGCAAGACGTGTCAGCACATCGCTACTCAGCACGGCTGTCACATCCAGTACCCAAAGGTTATCCAGGCCAAAGTGGGCGCACTTTACCGCATCTTTGGCAGTGATGATAACCGGCAGGTCATCATCAAAAGTCAACTCCTCTCCCGAAAAAACATGGTGATCGGGCAGCGGATGCAGTATAGGTTCCAGTCCCAGAGTCTTCAGTGAACGGGCAAAACGTTGCGGATTTCCGATACCCGCCACCGCGTGAACCCGCTTACCGCCATGCCACTGCTGGGGCGCGACGACAGTCCCCTGTTTCAAATCGCGCAGCCCAATGGGAAGTAGGTGAAAGACCTCCTGTTCCGCCACTTCATGACCGCTGTCCGAACCATTCACCAGAACAAAATCCACCTCACCGAGCCGCTTTACCGGTTCCCGCAGCGGGCCAGCCGGTAAACATTGGCGATTACCAAAGCCTCGTTCGCCATCCACAATCACCAATTCAATATCCCTGGGCAGGCGATAATGTTGCAGGCCATCATCACTCATGATGAGGTCGCAATCTGTGTGTTCGAGTAAAAAAAGGCCTGCCTGGTAACGGTCTTTGGAAACAACCACAGGGCAGTGGCGGGCCAGCAGTAAGGGCTCGTCGCCCACCTGCTCCGCCGAACTCTCAGGTGTGACCAGCATGGGACTATCCCCATGGTCACCTCCATAGCCTCGGCTGATGACCCCAGGCCGATAGCCCAGTTTGATGAAATGGTCGACCAGAGACGCCAACAACGGGGTTTTACCCGTTCCACCAACACTGATATTGCCAACGACGATCACCGGCACTGGCAACGCGGGGCTCGGAAACAGTCGTTGCTGGTAAAAACGGCGCAACATGGCGACAAGCCGAAACAGCCAGGACAGCGGCAACAGGCAGAGAGACCAGCTGCGCGGGCGGTACCAGGCCTGTTGCAAGGCGTTGGACAGTGTCATGGCAAGCTCGCCGGATTAACTGGATTCTGCGACATCGTCACTGAATTGCTTCTGATGCAACTGTGCGTAGCGGCCATTCAATGCCAGCAGCTGCTCATGGGAGCCCTGCTCAACGATTTTGCCCTTGTCCATCACCATAATTCGATCGGCGTTCTCAATGGTGCTGAGGCGATGAGCAATGACAAAAGTCGTCCGCCCTTTCATCACCTGCTCCAGAGCCCGCTGAATATGGTGTTCTGACTCTGTATCCAGTGCCGATGTGGCTTCATCGAGAATTAGTACAGGGGCATTTTTCAGAAGCGCGCGGGCAATGGCGAGTCGTTGACGCTGACCACCGGATAACATCACCCCATCGTCGCCGACCTGGGTATTAAAGCCTTCCGGCAATCGCTCGATAAACTCCAGGGCATGGGCTGCTTTCGCCGCACTCCTGACCTGCTCCTCTGAGCATTGGCTCAACACCCCGTATGCAATATTGTTAT
>SBGI01000282.1 GCA_006227015.1 Gammaproteobacteria bacterium | reverse complement strand
CTTCCAGCTCGTCCAAGGCATATAAGCCACTGCCTCCGATGATACCTACCTTCATGAAGTCATATCACTCCCGGTGAAGCCGAATATCAGGCCGTCTCCTGCTGTGTATTCAGCAATTTTATTTCATCGGGCACATGAATCGTGGAGGTTGGGAATGCGATTTCCGCCCCGTGACCGGCAATGATGTCACTGATCTTCAGCAGGACATCCTGCTTGATTTCATGGAAAAGCACCCACTGTGTGGTCTTGGTAAAGGTATAGATGAAAAAGTTGATGGACGAAGCACCGAATGACACAAAATTCACAATCATTGTCTGCTCCTGGTCAATTTCGGGGTGGCTCTTCAACATCGCTTTGACTTCCTCGACAATCACCGACATTTTGTCGATATCGTCATATCGAATGCCAATGGTTTCGTAGATACGGCGGTTTAGCATCCGGGAGGGGTTTTCAACAGAAATATTGTTAAACACGGCGTTGGGGATATACAGCGGGCGCTTGTCGAAGGTGCGGATGCGGGTCAACCGCCAGCCGATGTCTTCAACCGTTCCCTCGATTTCCTTATCGGGTGAACGCACCCAGTCCCCGACCTTGAAGGGGCGGTCGAGGTAGATCATCAGCCCCCCGAAGAAATTTGCCAGCAAATCCTTGGCGGCAAAACCCACCGCCAGTCCACCGATACCGCCAAAGGCCAGCACTCCGGAAATACTGTACCCGAAGGCCTGCATCGCGATCAGGATCGCAGTGATAATCACCGAGGCGCGCACCAGCTTGCCGATGGCCTTGACCGTGGTTTCATCCATCGGCTCCTGCATGTATTCCGGGTGTACCAGGTTGCGTTCCGCCCGCTTGATCAGGTTCACCAGAAATAACGCCGCAAGGAAAATAATGGCGACCCGATTCACCGGCGCCACCAGGTTGTACCACTCTGACTCGGCAGCCCTTGCAGCCACTGCTGCGGCCATGTTGACCCCCAGAATCCAGATCGCCCAAACCGCAGGACGACGGCAGGCCTCAATCAATGCATCATCCCAGACGTTGGCAGAGCGTGCGGCATGGCTTTCCAGCAGGTTAATGAGTTTGTTGGCCAGATAACCGAGTACCAGTGCAATGAACACAATCAGAAAAATTTCTACCATCCACAGGTAGTCATCACTGATAAATCGTACCAGCCAGTCCTCGAGTATCTGCATCGTTCTTTGCTCCGTTTATCACGCCATGGTGGCGACTATCTCTTGAAGTTTGATGGCGGTTGACTGCCAGCGTTCAGTAGCCTGCAGCGACGGCCAATCCGGCTGTTGACGTGCCCGCATACCAGACAATCTGGGTGATGGTGCGATCTTCGCAATTTCAAGGAAATCCAGAACTTCCAGCGCTCCGGGCCGGCTATTACACACCAGCACCATATCACAGCCGGCTTGCAGGGCACTGTCAGCCTTCTCTGCGTACCCCCCGGCTACATCCGCTCCTTTCATGGACAAATCATCACTGAAAATAACACCTTCAAACTGTAATTCTCCCCGCAGTATGGTCTGCAACCAGAACCGGGAAAAACCGACAGCATCGGCATCTATGTCGGGAAACACAATATGTGCCGGCATTACCGCATCCAGTGTGTCACTCAATTCTATAAAAGGTTTCAGGTCACGGTCCCGCAAGGCCTGCATGGAACGCTGGTCGTAAGGCGTTTCCAGATGACTGTCGGCTCTGACGCCACCATGCCCTGGGAAATGCTTCCCTGTAGCGGCCATACCGGCTTCATGCATGCCGGCAATAAATGCACTGGCCGCCCGGATAAGACAATCGGGGTCGTCGGAAAATGAACGGTCTGCGATGACTTCACAGCTCTGCCGATCCACGTCCAGTACCGGAGCAAAGCTGAAATCGATTCCCGATGCCAACAATTCCGAGGCCATTAACCAACCGGCATCCAGCAGCAATTGCTCACCGCCTTCACCGGTGAGAAGGTCTCCCAGGGCCTGCATGGGTGGTATGCGGGTATACCCTTCGCGAAATCGTTGTACGCGGCCACCTTCCTGGTCAACACACAACAACAGTTCGGGGCGGATATCGCGTATCTGTCCCACCAGCTCCATGATCTGCGCACGGCTGGAAAAATTTCGAGTAAAGAAGATAATTCCGCCAACGCCCGGGTGCCGCAGTAAGGACTCCTCATCCGGGGTCAACTCCAAACCTTCCAGATCGAGCATCAATGGGCCAGGGATCATAGTAAAACCTCAAACAACAGGTGACAGGGACTAAAAAAGTCATGATCCGGTCAAAAACCGGGGTAACAGATTAGACAAATTATTCATTTTGAAAACAACCCGTTATGACGGCAGGAACTTAACACGTTCAACCGCATTTTCCGTCATAAAAATTAAATGCTTTAGCATACTGAAGTTACGCCGCTTTTCTAAAAGTTATCTTATCCGCAGCATCTGTCGACCCGGCAATTCATCAATCCCCGCTTGTCCAAAACAGCTTGCCCACATGGTGCAGAGCAAGTTCGTTGGTGATACTTTGGTTAGTCCTAGAGAAAAGGAAGGGGGTGAATCATGGCTTCACAAGTTCCTGTCATTGGCGCCTGGTATCAGGATGCCAATGAAGATGAAATTTTCGAAGTAGTCGCCGTTGATGAACACGCCGGATCCATTGAAGTGCAATATGTTGATGGCGAAGTCAGTGAGATTGATCTGGACACGTGGCAACAGTTATTACTGTTAGCTGCAGAACCGCCGGAAGACTGGCGGGTGTCCTATGAGCTCAGTAACGAAGACAGTCTCTCTGCCGACGATGTATATGTGCCTGAAAACTGGAATGATCCCTTACTGGATATCGATTCAGACACCATTTACGGCCTGGATGACTATTGAGAAGTGCGAATTATCTTCTCTCGCACCAGTTATTCGGCAATTTCCTGAGCCTGTAGCATGCGCGCATGCTGCAGGATGATTTTTGCCGCAGTCTCGGCATCATCCACCACCGAAAACAGGTGCATTTCCCGCTCGGCAATACAGCCATTCTCCAACATGGTGTTTTGCATCCAGTCCACCAACCCACCCCAATAGTCACTGCCCACCAGAATAATCGGGAAGGGTCTGACCTTGCTGGTTTGTACCAGAGTTAAGGCTTCAAACAGCTCATCGAGGGTTCCGTAGCCGCCGGGAAAAATGACAAAGCCCACGGCGTGTTTGACAAACATAAACTTGCGCACAAAGAAGTAGCGAAACTTGAGAGACAAATCCAGGTAGTCATTGGGGTCCTGCTCTGTGGGCAGAGAAATATTCAAACCCACTGAAGTACTGGCACTGGCGTGACAACCACGGTTGGCCCCCTCCATTATCCCCGGGCCACCCCCGGTAATAACAGGAATACCCTCTTTCCCTAGCAATCCACCCAGGCGCTGTGCTTCTTCATAATAATGGCTACCCGGCTTGAAGCGGGCACCGCCAAAAATGGTCACAGCACTGCCCAGCTTGGCCAGGGCCTCAATACCATCCACCAACTCAGCCTGGATTCTCAGCACTCGCCAGGCTTCGGGTATTTTGATTTCGTCCATACACACTCCCTTAATCTTCCTGGGTTCGCAGTTGTTTACAAACCGAGCAAACAGCCCAACAGGCGAACATGCCGCCAGCGGCAAGACGTACTAAGTATAGTGCCATTCACCCAACAACAGGGTGTCACCAGACAAATACTGTGTTTTAATACAGGCTATATTAATTTACAGTACTCTGACTATAAACGACAGCGACCCTGTCTCATCCCCCAGCCGAGGTGACAGCCATGAGCAATCCATCTTTGACCGCACGTCAGCAACAGATTCTGGACCTCATCAAGCGACATATCGAAGAGAGTGGATATCCGCCCACCCGGGCTGAAATTGCTTCTGAACTGGGGTTCAAGTCCCCCAATGCCGCGGAAGAGCATCTACGTGCCCTGGCACGCAAAGGCGTGATTGAGATGACCTCCGGAGCCTCCCGGGGCATTCGTCTGGTTGAAGAAGCACCGCCCGGCTTGCCCCTGGTGGGACGAGTAGCTGCTGGCGAGCCGGTACTGGCTATTGAAAATATTGAAGCTTACCTGGATGTGGCGGCCAACCTGTTCTATCCCCAGGCCGATTATTTGCTCAGGGTGCAGGGCATGAGTATGAAAAACATTGGCATTATGGATGGCGACATACTCGCTGTGCACAAGAGCGAGACGGCAGATAACGGCCAGGTGGTGGTCGCCAGAATTGACGATGAGGTAACGGTTAAGCGTTTCAGGAAAAGTCGTAAGCGTTACGAGATTATTCTTGAACCCGAGAATGAAGACCTCGAACCCATTCATGTGGATCTGCGCGAAAAAAGCTTTTCTATTGAAGGGTTGGGCGTTGGGGTTATTCGCACCCAGACCTGATACCTGAGCAAGCCGGGTTTCTGACGCCAACCAGAAACGCAGTAATCAGTGCAGTACGCGATCCTTGTCAATACGGGGGGATTCGAGTTTCATGTTTTCTGCCCCGAGTTCTTCGAAGACTTCAATACCCGCATCAATCATAACCTTGGCCACATCCACCTTGGCACTCTCCAGGAATGCCTCCGCGTCATCAGAAAAACTGATTCGGATCAGGGGGGAATCATCATCTGTCCGCTGCAGGGCAATATCCCCGTCAGGCAGGATGACAATTTCAAACAAAGAGAGGGACATGGGGGCTTCCAAAGGTGGTGGGATAAGTTGTAATGAGGGATTGTATCAGAGCCAGGCGCGGTTATTAACCATCGCGTTGAAATTAACCTAGCACTCCAGCATATGTTGACGATGGCGCTCCACCACCTCATGAAAGGCTTCCCGCCAGGCAGATAGCAGCTCTGCATTCAGTTCCTCCGCGTCACGCTCATTGTCAACCTGAACCAGAGCTATCGGCGAATTCTGGCTGACCTGCTCCGAAGGTACCCGCATCATCTGCCTGTAGGCTGACAACAGCTCCCACAACCAGCTACCTTTCTGCTGCTCGAGATTGGCCAGCTCACTGGCCTCAGCCGGGTTTTTACCCATGGTTTCCAGGGCATGAATCAACTCGTCTACGCAGTTAATCTGTTCCGGCTCACGACATTTATAGGTCGCACCCACTTCACGCAGATAAAACCTGTACGTAGCCTCTAGCTGGAATACCACAGACTGGGAAAGCGCGAGAACAAGCAGTCGATTGGAGCCCTGCCCCTCATACTCAGTCAACCGCTCCAACAATAGCGAACTGAAGCAGAAATGCTGATTAACCAGAGACAGGTATGGGTTCACGGCAGGCCTTTATTTCTTGCCTTTGCGACCGTCTTTTTCTTGCCAGCGACCATTTTCATAAAAGGCCTTCCAACCTGAAGGTTTGCCTTCTACTTCCGACTGCACGTATTGCTCTGCAGTCTTGCGACTGTAGCGAACGACGGTAGGCAACCCATCGGGATCCTCGGTCGGCGCACTGAACAGGAAGCTGTATTTAGGGTCGATTTCTTCGCGGTGAGGCAATAGTTCCGACACCAAAGGCGCTCGAGTTTCACGGTGGCGAGGAAATTTGCTGGCGGCGAGAAACAAGCCACTCGCCCCATCACGAAGAATGTAATGATCTTCGACTTTTTCACAGGCCAGCTCCGGCATCGGTACCGGATCCATTTTCGGTGGTGCCGGCTGGCCATTTTTCAGTAACTTGCGGGTGTTTTTGCAATTTTCATTGCTGCAGCCAAAATACTTGCCAAAACGCCCGGTTTTCAACTGCATATCGCTGCCACACTTGTCGCACTCGATAACAGGACCGTCATAACCTTTTAGCTTGAACGCACCCAGCTCCACCTCGTAACCCTCACAATCAGGGTTGTTACCGCAAACATGCAACTTGCGACCTTCATCAATCAGATAGCTGTCCATGGCCGTATTGCATAGCTTGCAACGACGACGCTCCATCAGCTGGCGGCTCTCCGCCTCCTCATCCTCATCGGCATTAACTGCCTCTTCTCCAGGCGTCAGGTTCAGCGTCCCCTTGCAACGTTCCTTGGGTGGCAGGTTGTACCCGGAACAACCCAAAAAGACGCCTGTGGTACCGGTACGAATCATCATCGGCCGACCACACTGCGGACAGGGAATATCTGTGGGAGACGGCTGGTTGGGTCGCATCCCATCGTCAGCCGCATCAGCTTTGGCCAATTTGTTGGTGAAATCACGATAGAAGCGATTCAGAACCTCTTTCCACTGCAGCTCTCCCTGGGCTATCTCATCCAGGTATTCCTCCATGGAAGCGGTAAACCCGTAGTCCATTAGGTCAGAGAAATTTTCATTGAGCCGGTCGGTGACAACATCACCGATTTTTTCCGCGTAAAACCGCCGGTTTTCCACCCTCACGTAACCACGGTCCTGGATGGTGGAAATAATGGAGGCATAGGTCGATGGCCGGCCAATACCCCTTTTTTCCAACTCCTTAACCAGAGAGGCTTCCGAGTACCGGGCCGGTGGCTTGGTAAAATGTTGCAGGGGGATCAGTTTGTTCAGTGTCACAGTCTCGCCCACGGCCATATCCGGCAACTCGGTATCATCCCCTTTTTGAGCGGGCGCCGGCTGAACCTTCAAATAGCCGTCGAAGCGGGTGACACGGCCCTTTGCCCGCAACTCATAGTCTCCAGCCTTCACGGTAACCGTGGTGCTGGTGAACTGGGCAGGGGTCATTTGACAAGCCACAAACTGCTGCCAGATCAGGCGATAGAGTTTTTTCGCATCCTCTTCCATACCGGCGAGATCGCCCGGCAGAATATCAATATTGGAAGGTCGAATGGCTTCGTGAGCTTCCTGTGCACCTGACTTGCTACTGTAGACATTGGGTTTTTCCGGCAAATACCGATCGCCGTAGCGTTGCCCAATAAATTCACGGCAGGTGGCCACCGCATCGGCGCTCAGATTGGTTGAATCCGTTCTCATGTAGGTGATGTAACCGGCTTCGTAGAGACGCTGGGCCAACATCATGGTTTTCTTGACGCCATAGCCCAGACGGGTACTGCATGCCTGCTGCAATGTCGAAGTAATAAAGGGAGCGGAGGGTTTACTGCTGGTCGGCTTGTCTTCCCTGCCGCTGACAACAAAAGCGGCATTGTTCAGGGCAGCCAGGGCGGCATCGGTTTGCTCTTTGCTGACAGGACGAAAGTTGGCACCAGCCTGTTTTTTGACCTCGAACCGAACCTGATCTTCCGCTGCCGTTTCCAGGTCTGCATGCAGTGTCCAATACTCTTCAGGTTCAAACGCCCGAATTTCCCTTTCCCGCTCCACAATCAGCTTAACGGCCACTGACTGCACCCGTCCAGCGGACAGACCACGGGCAACCTTGCTCCACAGCAATGGCGACAACATAAAACCAACTACCCTGTCCAGGAACCGACGGGCTTGTTGGGCACTGACTCGATCGGTATCGAGACGGCCTGGGTGTTCGAATGCTTCTTTAATCGCTTTCTTGGTAATCTCGTTAAACACCACCCGCTGATAGTTTTCCGGGTCACCGCCAATGGCCTCCATCAGGTGCCAGGCAATGGCCTCCCCTTCTCTATCAAGGTCCGTCGCGAGATAAATGTGATCGGCATGTTTTGCGAGTTTTTTGAGTTCAGCGACAACTTTTTCCTTGCCGGGCAGAATTTCGTAGCGGGCTTTCCAGTCATTTTCCGGGTCAATCCCCATCCG
>SBGI01000248.1 GCA_006227015.1 Gammaproteobacteria bacterium | reverse complement strand
GGACGAACTACGAGAAAATCCAATGAGTAGCAATGTCACGACTGCCGGTGATCAGCCGGTCTACAACACCAAGGTGGTGAAGCAATTTGCCATCATGACAGTGGTTTGGGGAATTGTCGGTATGCTGGTGGGCGTCATTATCGCCGCCGAGCTGGTATGGCCGGACATCAGCTTCAACCTGCCATGGTTGCATTTTGGACGACTGCGACCACTTCACACCAACGCAGTGATTTTTGCCTTTGGCGGCTGTGCCCTGTTTACCTCCGTCTACCACGTGGTGCAGCGAACCTGCCAGGCCAGCCTGTTTGGCGGGCCGCTGGCGGCGTTTACCTTCTGGGGGTGGCAGCTGATCATCGTTTCTGCAGCCATCACCCTGCCGCTGGGGCTTACCAGTGCCAAGGAATATGCTGAGCTGGAATGGCCAATCGATATTGCCATTACCCTGGTATGGGTGGCGTTTGCGGTGGTGTTTTTTGGCACCATCATGAAGCGTCGCACCAAGCACATCTATGTGGCGAACTGGTTCTTCGGTGCGTTTATTCTCACCATTGCTGTTCTGCACCTGGGCAACAGTGCTGCGATCCCGGTGTCGGCAACCAAGTCCTACTCAGCCTACTCAGGGGCCATCGACGCCATGGTGCAATGGTGGTACGGCCACAACGCGGTGGGTTTCTTCCTGACGGCAGGCTTCCTCGGCATGATGTACTACTTCGTCCCCAAGCAGGCGGGCAGACCGGTTTACTCATACCGCTTGTCGATAGTTCACTTCTGGGCACTGATCGCAGTATATATCTGGGCGGGTCCCCACCACCTGCACTACTCGGCATTGCCCGACTGGGTGCAGAGCCTGGGCATGGTGATGTCACTGATTCTGCTGGCACCTTCCTGGGGCGGCATGATCAACGGCATGATGACGCTGTCTGGTGCCTGGCACAAACTCCGGGACGACCCCACATTACGCTTCTTGGTGGTGTCTCTGTCGTTCTACGGTATGTCCACCTTTGAAGGACCGATGATGTCCATCAAAACGGTAAATGCGCTCTCCCACAATACGGACTGGACCATTGGTCATGTGCATTCAGGTGCGCTGGGCTGGGTGGCAATGGTGTCCATCGGTATGCTCTACAACCTGATTCCGGTGCTTTACAAGCGCACCCAGATGTACAGCGTGAGCCTGATTAACCTGCACTTCTGGATGTCGACCATCGGCACTGTGCTCTACATCGCCTCTATGTGGGTTAACGGTATTGCCCAGGGCTTGATGTGGCGCGCCTTCAACACCGACGGCACGCTGACCTACAGCTTTGCAGAATCGATTGAGGCAAGTTACCCCGGCTATTACGTACGCCTGTTGGGTGGCGTGATCTTCCTAGGCGGTATGCTGATCATGGCATACAACGTCTGGCGGACTGTTCGCGGTGACGAGCAGGAGCAGGAAGCCACATCCGTTGAAGCACAGACTGCTTGATAGGGGAGAGTGACAGTGAAACACGACATTATTGAAAAGAATATCGGTCTGATGATCGTGCTGATCGTGATTGCGATCAGCTTCGGAGGGCTGGCACAAGTTGTCCCCCTGTTCTGGCAGGCAGATACCACAGAGCCTTTGGAAGGGCTCAAGCCCTACGGCCCGGTTGCCCTAGAAGGCAGAGATATCTATATCCGGGAAGGCTGCCATGTCTGCCATACCCAGATGGTGCGCCCGTTCCGCGCGGAAACGGAGCGTTACGGCCATTACTCGGTTGCCGGTGAGCACGTCTACGAGCATCCCTTCCTTTGGGGCTCCAAGCGTACCGGTCCTGACCTCGCTAGGGTTGGTGCCCGCTACAGTGACGACTGGCACCGCGCGCACCTTTATAACCCTCGTGACGTGGTTCCGGAATCCAATATGCCAGCGTTCCCCTGGTTGTTTGAAAACACGGTGACCGGCAAGGATACCGCGGCGAAGATGAAGGCACTGCGTGCTGTTGGCGTGCCCTACACCGATGAAGACATCACCAATGCGGCCAAGCCATTTGCCAGTGGTGAAGTCAAAGAAATCGATGCGCTGGTGGTTTATCTGCAGCAGTTGGGCACACTTTTGACGCAGAAACGCTAATGGATCAGGGCACATTACAGGGTATCGGTACCGTCCTGACTATGATCGCCTTCCTGGGCATTTGCTGGTGGGCATATAGCGGCCGTAAAAAGAAAGACTTTGATGAGGCGTCTCAACTGCCTTTTGCCGATGAGCAAAAAGAGCAAGCGGATCCTCAGACAGAAGACAACGAGAGGTAGGACCTGATATGAGTACCTTCTGGAGTATTTGGATTATCGTCATCACCGCGATTACGATCGCGGGCTGTACGTGGCTGCTGTTTGCCAACCGCAAAGTGGAAGTTCGCGATGACCTCAAGGAAGGCGAGGCGCCAAAAACAGGCCACGTCTACGATGGTATTGAGGAATACGACAATCCGCTGCCGGGTTGGTGGTTCAAGATGTTTGTAGGCACGGTCATCTTTGGTATCGGCTACCTGATCCTGTATCCCGGACTGGGCAGTTATGCCGGGGTGCTGGGCTGGACCCAGGTGGGTCAGTGGCAGGAAGAGGTGGCAGAAGCTGAAGCTAAGTATGCGCCGATCTACGCGCAGTATGCGGATATGCCGGTGGAAGAGCTGATTGCCAACCCGGAGGCCATGAAAATGAGCCGTCGCCTGTTCAATAACAATTGCTCTGTTTGTCATGGTTCGGATGGCCGTGGTAGCTATGGATTCCCCAACCTCGCAGATAGCGATTGGCTCTACGGCGGTAGTGCGGACAATATCAAGGTATCCATTACAAATGGCCGCAAGGGCATGATGCCGGCATGGGGTGCTGTCATTGGCGAGGACGGTGTCGATCAGGTTGCGGAGTACGTGTTCAAAATCAGTGGTCGCGAACACGATGAAACCAAGGCGGCAACGGGTGCCCAAACCTACGCCACCTACTGTGCTGCCTGTCACGGTGCCGAGGGCAAGGGTATGGCGATGCTGGGCGCTCCGAACCTGACCGACGGCATCTGGTTGTACGGTGGTTCGCCCACGCTGGTGCGCCACTCCATTCGCAATGGCAGAAATGGCAATATGCCCGCCCAGGCTGACAAGCTGAAAGCAGAGAAGATTCACCTGCTGACTGCCTATGTGTACAACCTGTCCAAAAACCAGTAACTGACGAGGTTATCTCTACAGGAGCGAGAAGCTGACATGACTGAGCAAAACAGGCCCGGGACGGAATCCCGGGATGAGTCTCACGAAGAAGTCATCAAGGTTCTGGATCTTTACCAGACAAGGGAAAAAATCCAGACCCGTCAGCTTCCCGGTTTTTTCAGGAGTTTGCAGCGCTGGACGTGGATGCCCATGATCACCGCCTATTTCCTGATTCCCTGGATCAACATGGATGGGCAGCAGGCAGTATGGTTTGATTTGCCGGCCCGCAAATTCCACGTTTTCTGGATTACCTTCTGGCCCCAAGACTTTATGTTGCTGGCCTGGGCGCTGATTATTTCTGCCTTTGCACTGTTTACCGTGACTGTGCTGGTTGGCCGGGTCTGGTGTGGTTTTTCCTGTCCGCAAACAGTCTGGACCATGATCTTCATGTATATCGAGGACTGGTGTGAAGGCGACCGCAACCAGCGTATCAAGCTGGATAGATCCCCCTGGGACGGCAACAAGATTCGTCGCCGGGGCGGCAAATTTCTACTATGGGGCCTGGTGGCATTTGTTACCGGCCTGACCTTTGTCGGTTACTACAATCCTATCAGGGACCTGGTGCCGGAGCTGATCACCTTTTCGGCGCATCCGGCAGCCGTATTCTGGACGTTCTTCTTTACCGCGATGACATTTATGAATGCGGGCTTTTTGCGGGAGCAGGTGTGTAAATACATGTGCCCCTATGCCCGTTTCCAGTCTGTGATGTTCGACCCTGATACGCTGATCGTTTCCTACGATGTGGGTCGCGGTGAGCCCCGGGGTGCTCGTAAAAAAGGCGTGGATCATCGTGCCGAAGGCAAGGGTGACTGCGTGGACTGTTCCCTGTGTGTACAGGTGTGTCCCACGGGGATTGATATACGCAACGGCCTGCAATACGAATGTATCGATTGTGGCCTGTGTATTGATGCCTGTAATACCGTGATGGACAAAATGGGTTATGACCCGGGCCTGATCCGCTTTACCACGGAGCACGCCATGGAGCATGGCGAGACAAACATTCTGAGGCCGAGGTTTATCGGTTACGCTATTGCGTTGACCATCATGGTCGGTGCCTTTGGTTATACCATCCTGACGCGCATGCCGTTGGGAGTAGATATTATCCGCGATCGCAATGTTCTGTTCCGGGAAAATGCCCAGGGATTGGCAGAAAATATCTATACCCTGAAGATCAATAATATGGATACCCGGGGTCATAGTTACCGCATTCGTGTGGAAGGGGAATATCCCTTTAAGTACCTGGGGTCCACCGAAGTTTCGGTCTCTGAGGGCGAAGTGCTGAGTATGCCGGTTAGGGTTGAGCTTGACCCCGGCCTGATGAAGAATCCGAATGCCGATGTGACGTTTATCGTTGAATCGGTGGATAATCCCGCTATTCACGCGATAGAAGAAAACCGTTTTATCGGGCCACGACTCCGGCGTTGATCAGCGTTGTTTCCCATTGCTAAAGGTGTATTCTCTGAGCCGTTCCTGTCGAACACCTGAATTCCTGCCGACCTGAATTCACCTGATGAGGTATGTATTTTGCGCGAATCTCCACCCCTGCAGGCCGATGGCCGCGACACGCAGCCCTGGCATCGCCAGTTCTGGCCCTGGTTCCTGATTGCGCTACCGGCCACCGTGGTGGTCGCCAGCCTGATTACGGTGTACATCGCCTTCAAGCATCAAGATCCCTTGGTCGTGGATACTTATTATCGCGATGGTCTGGCGATTAACCAGGTTCTGGAGCAGGATCGTCTGGCCGCTCAGCTGGGTCTTTCTGCCGAAATGCGCCTCGACCCGGCAAGCGGGGAGTTGTTCATTACACTTCTTGGTGCGGATACGCCACCGGAGGCGCTCACCCTGCGGCTTCTTCATCCGACCAATCAGGACTATGATCGGGAGTTGCTGATGTCTGCAATCACAGCGGGTCACTATCGAACTGACCTGGATCAGCAGCTGCGCTATCGCTACTACATCCGTTTACTGCCGGAACCACAACGAGAATGGCGATTGGCGGGCGAGTTGGATTTTTCTAAAGCCCATCAGCTGACCCTCAAGGCGCAATGACCGCCACACCCTGTTATCACTGTGGCCTGCCGGTACCGGAGGGGACAGATTTCACTCTGGAGATTAAGGGCCAGCAGCGCGCCATGTGTTGTCCTGGCTGCTTGGCTGTGGCAACGGCCATTTGTGATGGAGGCCTGGAGCGTTTTTATCAATATCGAACCAGTAACGTCAGCCGGCCCGAAGAGGTCCGCTCTGATCTGCTGGTCGCGTACGACCTGCCAGATGTACAGTGCGATTACCTCGAAAAACTTGAAAATGGTGACAACCAGATACAGTTGTTGATAGGTGGGATCAGTTGCAGCGCCTGTGCCTGGCTGATCGAAAAACATCTCAAAAAACTTCCCGGGATTTCTGATGTTCAGGTGAATGTCACCAGTCACCGCGCGATGGTGAGCTGGGATCCCGGGCAGTTAAAGTTAAGCCAAATACTGGGTGCGTTACTGGATATTGGCTATGACCCTCGCCCGGTGACAGACGAAGCGGTCAAGGCGTTGCGCCAACAGGAAAACCGTCGTTTTCTGCAGAGGCTGGGTATTGCCGGCCTGGGGATGATGCAGGCAGGTATGATCGCCGTGGGTCTTTATGCCGGGGCCTTTCAGGATATGGAGCCGGTGTGGGAAAACTACCTGCGCTGGATCAGTCTGATCATCACTTTACCGGTGGCTTCTTTCTCGGCTTTTCCTTTCTACCAGGCGGCCTGGCGAAGTATCCGGCAGTGGCACCTCACCATGGATGTGCCGGTGTCACTGGCCATTCTTCTCGCTTTTACCGCCAGTTGCTGGGCCACCATCAGTCGTAGCGGTGAAGTCTATTTTGATTCTGTCGCCATGTTCACCTTCTTCCTGTTACTAGGGCGATATCTGGAGATGCGCGTCAGGCACCGTAACGATATGCAGGCAGAGGCTTTGGGGCAGTTACTGCCGGTGACGACCTGCCGAATCGAACCTGATGGTTCGGATTGTATCGTGCCGGTTAAAGCTTTGGAGGTGGGAGACCGTATTCGGGTAGCGGCAGGGGATACTATTCCCTGTGATGGTGACATAGAAGCCGGTGTCAGCAGCGTCGTCGAAGCAGTGCTTACTGGGGAGCAGTTGCCCGTCTCTAAAACGGTTGGCGATAACGTTAGCGCCGGCACCATTAACAGTGAGAACCCACTGGTGGTCAAGGTAGCAGCGGTCGGCCATCGCACGCGGTTGTCAGCTATTCTCAGACTGGTTGAGAAGGCTCGCAGCGAAAAGCCGACACAGGTGGCGTTGGCAGACCGGGTAGCGGGTTATTTCGTCGGTGCCGTGTTGCTGATCGCGGTCGCCGTGGGTGCCTGGTGGTGGCAGCATCAGCCCGAGCAGGCCTTATGGGTGGTCCTCTCCGTACTGGTCGTGACCTGTCCCTGCGCGCTTTCCCTGGCAACGCCGGCAGCTATTGCTGTGGCGACGGGCGAATTGCGCCGCCAGGGTTTTCTGGTCAGTCGAGGGCAGGTGCTTGAAGTGCTCTCCACAGCAGATGAACTGGTGTTTGATAAAACGGGCACATTGACGCTGGGCAATATGAGTATCGCCAAGGTAGAGGCGTTGGCAGATCAGACGGAAGCCCGGGTACTCAGTCTGGCGGCCACCCTGGAGTTGGGTTCAAGGCACCCTATAGCCAGAGCTTTCTCCGGCATTGAAACTATTGCCGATCCAAGTCAGGTCGCCCAGCAGGTGGGCGCGGGGATTTCAGCTGTTATCCAGGGGGTGGACTACGCCATTGGCCAGCCTCAATACGTTGCAGACAAGCTGGGTTTTAAACTGCCGAGATTGCCCGATACCACCTCCGGGCAGATTCCGCTGTTGCTGGGCGAAAAGGCAAGGCCTCTGGGCTGGATTCTCCTGCAGGATCAGGTTCGCACCGGCGCTCGCGAAGCTATTGCTCAACTTCAGCAGTTGAATGTGGGGGTAACGCTGCTTAGCGGTGACCGTCAGCAGGCGGTATCGGATATGGCGACAACGCTGGCGGTGAACGCCTACAGAGGTGCCATGACGCCCCGACAGAAACTGTCATGGGTGAATGATCGCCAGCAACAGGGACACCGTGTGCTGATGGTGGGCGATGGCATCAATGACGTTCCTGTGTTGAGTGGTGCAGATGCCTCGGTAGCACTGGGGGACGCCAGCGATTTTGCACGTATCCACGCGGACAGTATCCTGCTCTCAGGGAATCTTGAGACTCTGCCGGTAGCTATACGGTTGGCGCGACGAACTCGAGGGGTTATACGGCAAAACTTGATCTGGGCGTTGCTCTATAATCTTCTGGCGTTGCCGTTGGCGGCCTGTGGATATATCCCTCCGTGGGCCGCCGCCATAGGCATGTCGCTGAGCTCACTGATTGTGGTGGTGAATGCCCTGCGGCTTGGTCGTGGCGACAAGCCAGAGATTTTTCCTCTGGCCGCAGCGCCACAATATACTTAATTCTTAT
>SBGI01000129.1 GCA_006227015.1 Gammaproteobacteria bacterium | reverse complement strand
GCGGAAACCTGGCTCACGAAACAGGGGCTGGAGGCTTCCATTGGCTATATCAGCATCCGCCCGGTGCTGGGTTCTGTGCAAATTAACGATGTGCAGGTGCGCGCGCCCAATGGCGAGCAACTGTTGGTGGATGAACTGCACGTCAATATTGCCTGGCGGCCATTGAGCGATCAGTGGCTCCTGATTGAGGATCTGGTACTGGATACCCTGGCGATCGACCTCGTTCAGGGTCCTGGCATACTGCGTATCGGCGGAATCCCCATTGCGACAGGCGGTGATCCCGAGACTGCGGTCGAAGAAGAAGCGACCAGTTCGGATGGCGGTATTGCCAGAATCTCCATCGAATTCCTCAGCCTGAACAATCTGGATATCTGTTATTCCCGTGTCGATGCAGAGAACCAGCCGTTGGCTAATCAATGTGCCTATCTCGGGGGATTAACGCACACGGGTGACCTGGATCTGGAGTTGGGTGAGGAAGGTACTCTGTTGGTGCCGGGAGTACAGTTGCAGGCGCTGAGATGGTATGACCGTTTGCAGCCGCTTTCCCTACTTGCCATCGACTCCGTTAGTGTGGGCAATCTCGTCAGCCCCGATATGCGTCTCTGGAAAATGGGGGCGCTGTCTGTTCAAAATGTCTTGCTGTTGCCTGAAACAGACAATGCGTTGCAGCTGGACAGCCTGGAGCTGAAACAGCTGTCAGCTTCCGACAACATTATTGTGGACCAGTTGTTACTGGGTGAACTTTCGGCGCAGCTGCAGTTGAATCAGGAAGGGCTGCTGACTTTCGCTCCGGCGGTTATGGAAAGAGTGTCCGCTTTGGCTGGAGATACAGACAAAGACAAGCCCGAGGCAGAGTCTGACAAATCTGCCAGTGTGGCTTTAAGGCAGTTTTCCCTGAACCATGTTTACGTCGGCGCTGACCGACCATTGCTTGAGGTGTCGGACGTGACCCTGCAGGGGCTTGGGTTGCAGGGCGCTGAGGTGTCACTGGATGAACTGAAGCTGGCCAATTTCGAACTATTGCCTCGGGCTGAAGAGAGCGCACTGGCCCTCATGCAACTGACTCTGGCGGGTCTGAGCGCCGGTGAAAATATTGTGCTCAACAGCATCTCGCTGGGCGACGCCCGGGTCCATTTGCAGACTTTGGATAGCGGTGAATTGGCATTTGCACCGACACTGATGGCACAACTGGTGCCTGCTAGCGAGGCGGATGCTGCCGCTATTGATGCAGAGGTGGAGGCTTCCCCATCACCCCAAAAAACGTTTTCCCTGGGTAGCCTGAGCACATCGCAATTGCGAGTTATGGCGGAACAGGAACTGCTGTCCATTGATGTGCTGGCATTGAATAACCTGACCACGGGTGCCGAAGCTATTGGCCTTGAAAGTTTTCAGCTCGACGGGCTGGCCTTTATGTCCCCTGCTTCTCAAATGGAGGGGGTCGACCATTATGTGCAAGTGCCGTTGGTATCGCTTAGGGGGTTTTCAAAAACACAGTCTGTGCTGGGGCTGGAGCATTTGGAGATTAAGAATCCCGATATTTTTGTGCATCGTGATAGCGATGGACAACTGGTAATGCTGAAACAATTGAACCGTTTTATTGGCAAGGCTGCCGGGGAAAATTCCGAGGAAGTTCCCGAGAGCGCATCATCGGGACAAGGGGGTCAGGGACCCGTGCAGCTGCGCATGGGTGAAATACTGATTGGTCAGCAGGGGCAGGTCCGTGTGCTGGATGAGAGCGTTTCACCAGCATTGTCACAACAATTTTCAAACCTGGGGCTGGCTGTTCAGCATCTGGATGCCACCCGTCCGGACAAGGGAGCAACGCTCAACTTTAATCTGGGCGTAAACCGTTTTGGCTACCTGAAGCTGGCGGGTGACCTGGCACCCTTTGGCGAACACCTGAATACCAAGGTGGATGGCGAGCTCAACGGAGTTGATGTCCGTGATCTGTCCGGTTACGCCGGTAAATACATCGGTTATCACCTGGACCATGGTTCGGTGGATGCAGATATCGACGTGGCAGTGCGTGAGGATGAAATTGATGCCGAGATTACTACCCGGTTTCACGAGCTGAAAGTCTCGCCATTAAACAAGGACCAACTGCCGGAAGGGGCAGAGGAACTGGGCGTACCTCTGGAGTTTGCGCTTTCACTGTTGCGAGACAATGACGGCACGATTGAGTTGAAACTGCCCATAGGCGGCAACATCAACTCACCGGAGTTTTCTCTCAGCAAGATTATCAACAAAGTGCTGTTTAAGGTTATCGCCGAAACTGTCGTCAACTACTATCTGCCATTCGGGTTGTTGGCTAAATCGTTAATCGGGGACAGCCTGGCCAACCTGTCGTTTCAGCCGGTGCCTTTTACTCCCGGTCTGGCGGCCCTAAGCGATCCCGCCCATGAAAGCCTCAACAAGATTGCGGCAATGCTCCAGGCCCGGCAGCAGCTGCATCTCGTGTTTTGCGCACCTTCCACCCGCCAGGACTGGATGAGTGTCTATGCTCCTGACGGTCTCAAGAATACCGATAAAGCGGAGCAGAAGGACGCTGACAAAAATGTCCAGGAGGAGGCGGTAGATCCCGAACCCGTAATCACCCCTGAGCAGGTGGCCGCCATGGCCCTGCTGGCCGATCAGCGCACCGAGGCTGCCAAGGCTTACCTGGTGGATGCGGGAGTGAAGCCTGGTCAGATGATCCTTTGTACAGGCGCTTTTGAAAAAGCACTCGACAAGCCCCCCGAGATGGCCATTTCCATCGGGCAATAAACAGTCAACAGACGGATAAGCAGATTTATGACAGAAACCACGCCCATGAACCCCGCCATCGAGCAGGTTGCGCTTCGCAACTACGCGGAAAAAGCGTACCTGGACTATTCCATGTACGTGATTCTAGATCGTGCCCTGCCGCATATTGGCGATGGCCTGAAGCCCGTGCAGCGACGCATTGTCTACGCCATGAGCGAGCTGGGTTTGAAGTCCACAGCCAAATACAAAAAGTCTGCACGGACGGTAGGTGATGTGATCGGCAAGTTTCACCCCCACGGTGACAGTGCGGCCTATGAGGCGATGGTGTTGATGGCCCAGCCATTTTCCTACCGCTATCCGTTAATTGATGGCCAGGGCAACTGGGGGTCGGCGGATGATCCGAAATCCTTTGCAGCCATGCGGTATACCGAGTCAAAACTGGCACGTTTTGCGGAAGTTCTGTTATCAGAACTGGGTCAGGGGACGGCCGACTGGAAGCCCAATTTCGATGGCACCATGGACGAGCCGGAGATTTTGCCGGCCAGGGCCCCCCATGTGCTGCTGAACGGCACCACCGGGATTGCTGTGGGGATGGCTACGGATATCCCACCCCATAACCTGAAGGAAGTGATCAGTGCCTGTTTGCGCCTGCTGGATGAGCCGAAGGCGACGGTAGCCCAACTGTGTGAACACATACAGGGTCCGGATTATCCCACGGAAGCGGAAATTATTACGTCGCGGGACGAAATACTGAAAACCTATGAGAGCGGCCGAGGCAGTTTGAAAATGCGCGCGGTGTGGCAGCGGGAAGATGGGGATATCATCGTCACCGGGTTGCCGTATCAGGTTTCAGGCGCCCGGGTGCTGGAACAGATAGCGGCACAGATGCAGGCCAAAAAACTGCCGATGGTGGCGGATTTGAGGGATGAGTCCGATCATGAAAACCCCACCCGACTGGTGATCGTGCCGCGCTCCAACCGCATCGATATTGATGGCCTGATGAATCACCTGTTTGCCACCACCGACCTGGAAAAGAATTACCGGATAAACCTCAATATGATCGGTATTGATGGCCGTCCGGAAGTGAAGCCGCTCAATACCATTCTCAGTGAATGGCTCAGTTTTCGCACGGCAACTGTGCGCCGACGTTTGCAATACCGGTTGGACAAAGTGGATCACCGCCTGCACCTCCTCGAGGGCTTGTTGACGGCGTTTCTGAATATTGATGAAGTAATTCACATCATCCGTACCGAGGATGAACCAAAGCCCGTGCTGATACAGCGTTTTGCGCTCAGCGACGTGCAGGCAGAATACATCCTTGATACCAAATTGCGGCAACTGGCGCGCCTGGAAGAAGTGCGTATCCGCGCCGAGCAGGAAGAACTGGCAGCGGAAAAAGCGGAGCTGGAGAAAATTCTCGGGTCGGCCAAGCGCTTAAAAACCCTGCTGCGAAACGAACTGATGGCTGTGGCTGAAGATTTTGGCGACGATCGCCTATCGCCTCTGACTGAGCGGGAAGAGGCCAGGGCATTTTCTGAAACAGAACTGATGGTGTCTGAAGCCGTGACCGTTGTCCTGTCAGAGAAAGGCTGGATCAGGGCGGCCAAGGGCCACGATATCGATCCTGGAGCGTTGAGTTATAAATCTGGTGATCACTATCTTTGCGCGGCCAAGGGGCGCAGTAACCAGAATGCCATTCTGTTGGATTCCACCGGGCGAACCTACGCGTTGCCCGCCCACAGCCTGCCCTCCGCCCGCGGCCAGGGGGAGCCTGTCACAGGGCGTCTCAATGCGCCTTCCGGGGCAAATTTTGTCGGTGTCATGATGGGCGAAGATCAGCAATCTGTGCTGATGGCCACTGATGCCGGTTACGGCTTTGTGGCCACTCTGGCAGATTTGCAGAGTAAAAACCGCGCCGGTAAAAATGCACTGTCCATACCCAAGGGTGGCCGCGTGCTGCCACCGCTCAGTATTGCCCATACAGAGAATTGTCTGGTGGTGGCCGTGAGCAATGAGGGGCGCATGCTGGTATTCCCTCTGGATGAATTGCCCAGGCTTGCCCGGGGCAAGGGTAACAAAATTATCAACATTCCCTCTTCGCGGGTACAGAGCAGGGAGGAGTACATGATAAGCGTTGCCGTGGTGACGTCGTCGCAGCAGTTGCTGGTCCATTCGGGCAAGCGTTACCTGAACCTCAAACCAGCAGATCTTGAGCACTACCGGGGGGAGCGTGGTCGTCGAGGTAACAAGTTGCCGCGGGGTTTCCAGAAAGTGGATCGAGTGGAAGTGGCTGGCGCGGACTGACAGATTCCTGGCGCAGTCCCAACCTGTAACGGCCTAAATTTGTTTACGTAAAAAAGTCTTTTCACTATATTGAACAGCTAACTGCCTTGAAAAGGTGGGCCATTCACCATAACCGTGAGGATAAACGGATGGATAACAAAGTACTCTTGATCATTGCTTCCCTGCTGTTGCCGCCACTGGCAGTTTTTCTGAAAAAAGGTGCGGGTAAGGACCTCGTCATCAATATCATCCTGTGCCTGTTTTTCTATGTGCCTGGGATTATTCACGCACTCTGGGTCACGCTTAACTAGGCTTTATTCCCGTAGCGCCTGTCACACGATGGAGACAGGTAAAGAGCTGTAGTCATCTAAGGAGGATTTAATGGAAACGGCAGGAAATATTATTTTGTATTACGGCTTCAAGGTGTTGATGGCAATTGTCATCCTCATCGTGGGTAAATACGTAGCCAAGTGGTTGAGCAAAACTGTTGAAACCATGCTGCGCAAAAAGGAAGTGGACATTGCCATACAGCATTTTGTGTCCGCACTGGTTTACTACGCCCTGCTGGTGTTTGTTGTTATTGCAGCTCTGGGCCAGGTGGGGATTCAAACCGCATCCTTTATTGCCGTCATCGGTGCTGCAGGCTTGGCCGTTGGTCTGGCTCTGCAGGGGTCCCTGGCAAACTTCGCCGCCGGCGTACTGATATTGATGTTCAAGCCGTTCCGTGTAGGTGATTTTGTCGAGGTGGCTGGCGTATCCGGAGCCGTATCAAAAATTCTGGTGTTCACCACCGAGCTGAACACGGGTGATAACAAGCGCGTCATTATTCCCAATGGTCAGGTAATGGGTGGCACCATTACTAATTTCTCTGCCAACGAAACCCGCCGGGTAGATCTGATCATGGGCATCAGCTACGGGGATGACATCGATAAAGCCAAAGCAGTACTCCAGGAAGTGGTCAGTGCTGATGAGCGTGTGCTGCAAGAACCGGCGCCGACCATTGCAGTGGTAGAGTTGGCGGACAGTAGTGTCAATTTTGTGGTTCGTCCCTGGGTAAACAAGGCGGATTACTGGGGTGTGTACTTCGGACTGACCGAGGCGGTTAAAAAGCGTTTCGATCAGGAAGGTATTTCCATTCCGTTTCCGCAAACAGATGTTCACCTGCACAAGGTGGCAGACAATACCTAGTTGTTATCGTGAGAAGGCCCCATCAGGGGCCTTTTTATTGGACTAATATAACTAAATGAAGGGGATTCTTATGGGTGTTTTTTCGTGGATTATTCTTGGCCTGATCGCAGGCATGCTGGCGAAATGGATTATGCCCGGCAAGGATGGTGGCGGCTTCATTATGACGGCGCTACTTGGCATTGCGGGCGCCTTTGTGGGTGGTTGGGTCGGATCGATACTCGGGTTTGGGAGTATGGGCGGCTTCAGTCTGGGCAGCATTGCCACGGCCACCGTTGGAGCGATTCTGATCCTCTTCATTTACCGGCAGATCAAGGATCAGGATTCGGCAGGGTGATGTGGTGATCATCGCAATGTCTCTACATCAGGAGGTTAAAAAATGAATATCATTAAATCGATAGTTGTTCTATGTGTTGTTGCATTCGGGGCCTCATCAACGGTGCTTGCCAAGCAGCCCGATGGCGCCGGCGGAAAAGGAGCCATGAAGGAGCATGCTCCAATGATGAACGACCGGGACCACAACCGGGACATGAAAATGGACCGTGAAATGCGCGAGGATCGCCAGCGCAAGATGGATAAAGATATGGATGACCACGAGCCCATGCGTGACCGCGATATGGAGATGAAGAAAGACAGGGAAATGAAGGAAGAGCGGGAAATGAAAAAAGATATGGAAAAACAGCGCGAAATGAAGTCTGAACAGGAGCGCAAGGAACTGGGTAAGGGCTCTGAACAGGGCCAGGAAATGCGTGAGGAGCACAGCCGCAAATGGTGGCGCTTCTGGGAGTGAGCAAATTCGTCTGATTAAAAAACGCAGCCAGTGGCTGCGTTTTTTATATCTCGATAGTGGGTAATATCCTGTCCCCTATCACTTATTTCCCTGCAGTGATGTTTTGCGCCCCAGTGATGGGTGTCGCGATGATCTATATCCCCAACATATAACTAATTGAATGGCCTGAGGAAAATAACTGGGGTTAGCGATTGCGGTCGAAGCGCCGGCGACGTCGATAGGGGAAGACGTCGACAATTTTGCCGTTGCGAATCTGTTCCTGTAGTGCCCACCAGAATTTCACATCGTAGATGTCTCCGTGCATTTCCTCAAAGGCTTTCCTGGCCCCCGGGTTGCCGGAGAAGAACAGTCGGAATTCTTCCGGGAATACGTCGTTGGCTGCCACGGTGTACCAGGGGCGCAAGGACATCTCCTGTTCTTCGTTCTGTGGTTCCGGGATGCGGCGGAAATTACAGTCGGTGAGCGGACAGATTTCGTCGTAATCGTAGAACACCACCCGCTTGTGACGGGTGACGCCGAAGTTCTTCAGCAGCATATCGCCGGGGAAAATATTGGCGGCGGCCAGCTGCTTGATGGCGTTGCCATATTCCTCCATGACGCCGCGGGTGTCTTCTGCTGAGGCTTTGTGCAGGAACAGGTTGAGGGGTGTCATGCGACGTTCGGTATAGAGGTGTTTAATGATCAGCCTGTCGCCTTCGATGTGCAGCAGTGAGGGTGCAACTTTCTGTAATTCTTCCATCAACTCGTTGGAGAAGCGGCTGAGGGGGAAGGAAAAGTTGGCGAATTCCTGGGTATCAGCCATCCGGCCAATACGGTCATGACGGGATACCAGGGTGTATTTGCTGCGCACGATTTCGTGGGTGACTTCCTTGGGCGGATCGAATTTGTCTTTAATGATCTTGAACACGATGTCGTAGGACGGCAGGGTAAATACCGACATCACCATGCCCTTGATGCCCGGAGCGATCACAAACTGGTCCTGGGAATTGCGCATGTGGCT
>SBGI01000005.1 GCA_006227015.1 Gammaproteobacteria bacterium | reverse complement strand
CAGTTTTTGCCCAAGTGGTGGAATTGGTAGACACGCTATCTTGAGGGGGTAGTGGCGTAAGCCGTGCCGGTTCAAGTCCGGCCTTGGGCACCATCCAAAAAAAGCCCCGACCAGGTTGGTCGGGGCTTTTTTATTTGTCTCAGTTCCCGTATCGGGTTTTCAAGCAAATGCATCTGCAAACTCAGATGAGTGGGTTGTAGAACGCTCCTGGCTGTATGTGCAAATTCCTTATACCCCCTTGCCGAGCCCTGCCAGAACTTCACGAAAGCTATTCAGTCCTGCCTCCAGGTTTTCGATAATTTCCTCGGCCAGTTCATCCGGCTCGGGCAGGTTGTCGAGGTCTGTGAGGCTTTTGTCCTTCAGCCAGAATACATCCAGACTGGTTTTGTCACGGGCGACCAGTTCATCGTAGCCAAACTTGCGCCAGCGGCCCTCGGGGTTTGTCTCGGGGTGCCACGACTCGGCGCGTTTGGCGGGATTGCCGGGGTTATAGCAGGCAATGAAATCCTGCAGGTCTTCAAAGCGCAGCGGCTTTTTCTTCAGCGTGTGATGGATATTGGTGCGGTAATCGTAATACCAAACCTCTTTCGTCCACGCCTTGGGGCTGGCCGGGTGGTTATCGAAAAACAGCACATTTGCCTTTACACCATTGGCGTAAAAAATACCCGTAGGCAGACGCAGAATGGTGTGCAGGTTGGTGTTCGCCAGTAGCTTTTTGCGGACGGTTTCTCCCGCACCTCCTTCAAACAACACATTATCCGGTACCACCACTGCCGCTTTGCCGGTCGTCTTGAGCATGCTGCAGATATGCTGGACGAAATTGAGCTGCTTGTTCGACGTGGTGGCCCAGAAATCCTGGCGATTGTAGGTGAGGTCATCGGTCTCCTGCTCACCCTGCTCATTGGTAAAGCTCATGGAGCTCTTCTTGCCAAACGGCGGGTTGGCAAGCACGTAATCAAAACTCATTGGGCTGGCTGCCACCAGGGCATCGTTGGGTGATATCAGGCTATTGCCATCGATCTCGCCAATGTTGTGCAGAAACATGTTCATCAGGCACAGGCGGCGGGTATTGGCGACGATCTCGTTGCCGTAAAAGGTTTCGTGCTTCAGAAAGGTTTTTTTGGCTTTATCCAGTTTGTAATTGTCTGGGTGGGTGATGAAGTCATAGGCCGCGAGGAAAAAGCCGCCCGTGCCACAGGCAGGGTCAGCAATGGTTTTGCCGGGCTCGGGGCGAATACATTCCACCATGGCCCGGATCAGCGCACGCGGCGTGAAGTACTGACCGGCACCGGATTTGGTGTCCTCGGCGTTTTTTTCCAGCAATCCCTCGTAGATGTCCCCTTTCACATCTGCGCCCATGGTGGCCCATTGGGTGCTGTCTACCATATCGATCAGCCGGTAGAGCTTGGCCGGATCCTGAATCTTGTTCTGGGACTTGGTGAATATCTGCCCCAGCATGCCTTTCTGTGTACCCAGGGCACGCAGCAACTCTACATACAGCACTTCCAGTTCCGCACCCTTTTTACTTTTCAGGGTTTGCCAGCGGTATTGCTCCGGGATGCCCACATCGCGGTTGTAGGGCGGTTTGGAATACTCGTCCGCCATTTTCAGGAAGATCAGGTAGGTCAGTTGCTCCAGGTAATCTCCGTAGCCCACCCCGTCATCGCGCAGGGTGGTGCAGAAACTCCAGACTTTGGAGATGATTGGTGCGGTAGGGCTCATCGTGTTCTCACTTGTTCAGTGGTGGGGCCAGCAGGTTCATCACCAGCCGGACCATTAAATCTTTGGCTTTCGGATCACTTTCGGCAATCAACAGGGTCAGCGCCGTCAGCCCCAGCTCATCCAGCGGCAGGCGCATGCCCTCCTGACGGAGATAGAGCAGAAACAGAAAGGCGCCGGAACGCTTGTTGCCGTCGGAAAAGGGGTGGTTCTTGATGACGAAATAAAGCAGATGTGCGGCGCGCTCTTCGCGGGATTTATACAGCGGTTCGCCGAACATGCTCTGCTCAATGTTGCCGAGAATGGCCGACAGGTTATCACCCCGGTCGCGGGCAAACAGTTCACTGGCCTCGCCCCGGCTTTGCAGTTCTTCTTTCAGTGCATCCAGTGCCCGCCGGGCTTCGGGGTATCCCAATACCCCCTTGGCCGGGCGGCTGCCCGCAGGCACCGCAAGTTTGTCTTCGTCGTAATCCAGCAACAGGCGCCAGGTGCGGGCGTAGCCCAGAATCAGGCTGATCACCTCGCGCCCGACATCCGTGACCAGTTCCTGTCGCGCCAGGGTTTTACCGAGCAGATCAAGGGCCTGGGTCAATTCATCCAGACCCCGGCGGGCGAGGCGGTGTTCATTCAGGCTGTAGCCCCGGGTAAGGTGGTCGCGCAGGATGCGGGTGGCCCATTGGCGGAAGCGGGTGGCCTGAGCGGAATTCACCCGGTAGCCGACAGAGATAATGGCATCGAGGTTGAAGTAATCGACCTGATAGGTTTTGCCATCAGCGGCAGTTGTTGCATTTTTTGCAACAACTGAAGAACGCTCCAACTCATGGGTATCGAAAATGTTTTTCAGGTGGCGGGAAACAACCGACTTGTCCCTGCCGAACAGCTCAGCCAACTGTTGCAGGCTCAACCACAGGGTCTCCCCCTCCAGCCGCACCTCGACGTTCTGGCTGTCTGTCTCAAAAATCACGATTTCATTCATGGCGCCTCCCTGCGGCATGACCGGTGATGACGGTTTGCCGAAAGAGGATAACACAAAATACTGTATAGATAACCAGTATTAGCCATGGGCGACACTTTTCTGTAATGGCTTTCTGCGTTGCGCCTTGCGAGGTTTTTTTGGTTGCTCTTCACGTTCCGCGCGAATGCGTTCCAGCAGCGCGCTGGCGGGTTCATCATTGGGGTCCTGGGGCACAAGTTGCCCTGAAAAGGCTTTTTTCAAAATGGATTGACGGAGGGTTTCAGCCTTAGATAAAGATAATATTGCTTGCTCGTCTAATTCATCTAAAACCGATAGGTATTGGTCAAGTTTTTCAATCACTTTTTCTTGTTCTTTAAGTGGGACAAGAGGTACTGGAATAGCTTTTAGTTCTTTAACTCCTTTTACATTTGGTATTGCTGCGCCTTGAGATTTAGAGAAAATTCTCTCTTGGAAATATGTGGCTCTGAAAAATTTCACGAAAAATTGATCAAGTAGAATTCTTCGATTTAGGCGTAATCTCAGAAGAGCCTGGTTGATTACGCCTTCTTCGAAATCATCGGGTACCTGAGTAATACGTCCAAGCGTCACACCGGAGCAGCTAATCAAAAAATCTCCTTCTTTTACAGCAAACTGTATCAGTTCTTCATATTTTTCCGGGGTTATGTAATATCTGACAAAATATGGGTCGTCGTTAATCGGACAATATTGTTCATATATTTTATATCCTGCGTCAACGAATATTGATTTTGTAAGCGCGCTACCAAAAGGTCCACGCTTAAAAGAGTCATCCCCATACTCCAATATCTCTTCCCAAGGAACCCATTTCCACTTGTTAGGCAAAGAGGCTAATTTTGATAGCTCATTTTCAGAAATAGGGGTAATCCCTTTGGGTTGTTTCGGCTTGCTCGGTTTTTTCTCATCCTTACCCTTTTTCTCCCAGGCTTTCACCGCGGCTTTCCAGTCTTGCAGCTGTTGCTGGTAGTGAGCCTCGCGTTCCTGCTGAATGCGGGCGAGGAGTTGCTCGGGGGATTCGAGCTTGTCCTGGTTTTGTTCGCGCCACTTAGCAGTGAGTTTGCCTTCAAAGGCATGTTTGAGCACGGCCTGGCGGTAGACCTTGAGTTGTTCGCGGGCGGTTTTGAGGGCTTCGATACCTTTGTCCAGTTCGGAGAACAGCTCTTCGATTTTGGCGACGATACGGTGTTGTTCGTTCAACGAAACAAGATTAACGGGACAATCGGTTATGTCGCTAATTCTTAAATACTTGATTGTTGACCCTCTAGCACTACCCGTAATTTTAGCAATGTGATGTGAAACCAAATAATAAAGCCATTTGCCATCTACATTATTAGGCTCTATGACATAAGTACGCTGGTATGCATTGAACTTGCCTTTGTAATATTTAACGCTGAAATTACCATTACCGGCTAGTAATACGGCTTCTGTATCAAATGCCGGTTCATTTATAGTCAAATTTTCTTCACCGCAAGTGAAAAATGGATACTTACCATTCACATCCTGTGCATTTGCATCAAGTTTTCCTGTGCGGATAAAAGCAACCTCGCCGAGACTGACCTTCGTTCTCACACTACTAATTCCTTATTTAATTCCTCAATCACAGCATCCATTTTGTCACCAAACAATTGATACATTTTTCCCATACCCCCCCTGGCATCGAAGGGCGCCATTTCCAGGTCGTCGCGCTCCATATGGAAGGAGCTGGTGATGTGATCGCGGATCATATGCAGCCAGGCCATCTGTTGCTCGTTGAATTTTTCCCCGGCGCCGCTGTGGTGCTGCATGATCCAGCGCTGGAAGTTGCGGCGCACGGTGGCAGCGTAGGTTGAGATGCTGTTGTCCAGTCCGCTGACACGGCGAATCAGCGCCACCAGTGCGGTGAGGTCGCTGACGGGGTTGTCGCGCTGCCCGCCTTTTTCGTAATAGCCGTCCAGGTGGGCGTAGGCGTGCCAGACGCGCAGCGGTGCCAGTTTGGGACGGTCGTGGCGCAGCCGCTCCAGCAGGTCGCGGATCATCTGGTAGGTGACCTCCGAACGGCGCGCGGGCTGGCTGAAATAGATGCTCAGCGCGTCGATGTCGTCGCGGTGCTCTTGCAGGTAGTCGGCAAACTCCTGGGTGAGAGCCTTGGCGTTTTCTTCGGTGTCGCCGGCCCACCCGGCGCGGATCACACTGTCCAGGTCGTCGTGGACAATGGTCTGTTCCTTGTCGCGGCGGATGCTGTCGATCAGTTCCACCAGTTCGCCGCTAAACACATTGGCGGCTAGGCCCACCAACTGGTCGCGGGCCTGATTTCTGGCATCATCACCGGGGTCGGTGCCTTGCGGTTGCCCTGCAATCTCAATGGCTTTCTGTTCGACGCTATCGGGGTTGATGGCATTGAACAGTTCGCCGACGATCAGCAGCAGCGGTTTGCCACCGGCTTTTTCGCTGATGCGGGCGCGGTCTTTATCGTCGAGCTGTTTGTCGAGCCGGGCGAGGCGGCCGGCCAGTGAACTTACCGAATCTTCATCCCGTGCAGAGCCCATCATCACGCCCATGGCGAGGTCTTTGAGGGATACGCCGGGTTTGGTGATGAGTGGCTGGCTGGCGGTTTTCAGGGATTTGGTGACGCCGATGGCATCGACGATCACGTAGTGGGTTTTGGCGCTGGGGGCGGAGGGAGTGACCTTTTTCAGGCTGTCTTCATCCAGGGTGCGGGTGCCGCGGCCCTTCATCTGCTCGAAGTAGTTGCGGCTTTTGACGTCGCGCATAAACAGCAGGCATTCCAGCGGCTTGACGTCGGTGCCGGTGGCAATCATGTCCACGGTCACGGCGATGCGCGGGTAGTAGTCGTTGCGGAACTGGGCGAGCACGGATTTCGGGTCTTCTTCGATTTTGTAGGTGAGCTTCTTGCAGAACTGGTTACTCTCGCCGAACTCTTCCCTGACGCAATGGATGATGTCGTCCGCATGACTGTCGGTTTTGGCGAAGATCAGGGTTTTCGGCACTTCGTATTTCCCCTCGTTATAGCGTCCGGGGAAGATCTCCGGCAGGTTTTCCCTGAAGGTGCGGATGACGGTGCGGATCTGGTCCGGGTTGACGATGTCGCGGTCGAGCTGTTTGGCGCTGTACGCTTCGTCCTCGTCCTGGGTTTCCCAGCGCTTCTTGCGGGTCAGGCGCTCGCGCTTTTCCACCTGTTGCCGGGCGCTGAGCTTGCCGCCGTGTTGGGTTTTTTCGGTTTCGATCACGTAGATTTCGTTGCCGACATTGACGCCATCGGCGACGGCTTTTTCGTGATCGTATTCACTGACGACATTCTTGTGGAAAAAGCCGTAGGTGCGATTGTCCGGGGTGGCGGTGAGGCCGACCAGGTAGGCGTCGAAGTACTCGATCACCTGCCGCCACAGGTTGTAGATGGAGCGGTGGCACTCGTCGATGACAATAACGTCGAAGAATTCCGGCGGGATTTTCTCGTTGTACACCACCGGCAGCGGCTCTTTGCGCAGCGGTGCGTGCTCGGCGGGATTCTCTTCCTCGGTGGAATCGTCCAGCTCCTCCCCTTTGAGCAGCGAGTACATGCGTTGAATAGTGCTGATGCAGACTTGGGTATCGGTGGCGACGAAAGAGGATTTGAGTCGCTGCACGCTGTACAGCTCGGTGAACTTGCGGTTGTCATCATTGGGCAGGAAGGACATAAATTCCTGCTCGGCCTGTTCGCCCAGGTTTTTGGTATCCACCAGAAACAGGATGCGTTCGGCACCGGCGTGTTTCAGCAGGCGGTAGGTGGCGGTGATGGCGGTAAAGGTTTTGCCGGAGCCAGTGGCCATTTGCACCAGGGCGCGGGGTTTGTCCTGCTTGAAAGAGGACTCAAGATTGGTGATGGCGGTGATCTGGCAGTCCCGCAGTCCATCCGTATTGAGCGGCGGCATCTGTTGCAGGTGCGCTCGCAGCGTACCCTGTTGGTTCAACCATTCGGCCCCCCATTTAGCGAGGGTTTCCGGTCGGTGGAAGTTGAAGACTTCACGGGATCGCGGTGCGGGATCGCTCCCGTCGGTAAAGCGGGTAATGATGCCGGTGCTTTCATACACGAAGCGCAGGGGAGCCTGGTTATTAACCCATTTCAGGGTGGCGTTGGCATAACCCTGGGACTGTTCTTCCACAGTGGTGATTTTGTGGCCCCAGTCCTCTGGCTTGGCTTCAATCACGCCGACAGCCTGTTTATTGACGAATAGCACATAGTCGGCGGGGCCGACGTCGGTCTGGTACTCGCGTACGGCAACGCCTGAACCCGCGTTAAAGTTGATGGATTTTTTGTCTTGAACGACCCAGCCGGCCACCGTCAGCTGTCGATCGATCTGATCGCGGGCACGTTGTTCCGGGTTTTGGTTAGGCATGTCGTTCATTTAGGTTCCTTCCCTGGCCGCTGACTGTGTTGCACCGTGATTATTCGTCCTGTAGCTGGTTCTGAGCGAGAATTTATCAGCCCAAGTGAGGGCTGTCATACCTTTATCTTCCGTTATTGCAACTGTGTGCGGGCTGATCCGATCTGATTTCAACGGTCTGCAAGAGTTTTTTGGATGATAGGTTGAGGCTTACTCTCGATCACATTGCATACAACCTATAGTTAAATAGTTCCTACCATCAGCAGAAGAGCGATGTGCTATTCAATCGCGGTGAGTTTTACCAGCGCCGTCATCCTGACCGGCGGTGGGATTGCCTGTTTGCGAAAGGCGGAGGGTTTTAACCACTTGACTGGGGTATTCCCCGCCTTGCCACTGCTGTTTGGCGTTCAGCAGGTATTCGAGGGGATTGTGTGGTGGTCGCTGGGCGCGAATGATCCCGAGCTGTTGCGAACGTCGGCGCTGGGGTTTCTGTTGTTCTCCCATGTGATCTGGCCGATTGTGATTCCGTTTTCCTGCTATTTGGCAGAGCCGCTGCACAGGCACAAGGGGCTATTTTTATTGATGACACTGCTCGGCGCGGTGTTTGGCCTCAGCACCTATGTTCCTCTGTGGCTTCATTCCGACTGGCTGGTGGTGTTCGAGCGGCACCACTCCATTGTGTACCAGATGACGCTGCTCTATGACGCGGTGTTGCCGAGATCAGTGGTGACGCTGGCTTATGTAGCAATTGTGCTGCTGCCGCTGTTGATGTCGGTGCGGCACAGCTACCGGGTGTTGGGATTGCTGATGTTGCTGGCCGCGATGTTGACGGCGGCCATGTTCAAGCTGGCTTTTATCTCGGTGTGGTGCTTTTTCGCCGCACTGATTTCGCTGTATATCTATTACGTCGTCGTCATTGAGCGCGAGGCTGAAATCGGCACTATGGTTT
>SBGI01000086.1 GCA_006227015.1 Gammaproteobacteria bacterium | reverse complement strand
CAACCGGTAGTGCAAATGGCGTCCCTGCAGCAGATCGTCTGGCCTCTAGGGTTGAAAGCCCTCATGCCGCACAATTACTGGCTGGTGTGTATGCGGTCGATGATCTTTCCGATGCCCTGCAGTTGCGGACGAAGCTGGAGGCTGGCGAGTCTGTGGTTACCCGCGATGGTCTCTGGCTGGGAGCTAACTGGCTGCGGGTTGCCAGGGATCAGGATGCCCAGGCCGGTGTGCTGAAGCGTCAACAGGAACTGGAGTCCCTGGAGCAGCGACAGGAAGAAGCCGAGAAAGCCATTGAGTCGCTCTCACAACAGAAAGAAGATGCAGAGAAAGCACTGCATGATCTGGAATTGCAGCGGGAATCCATTAGCCGTCAGGTCAGTGAGCAACAGCGTCATTACGCCGAATTACGTTCTTCCCTGAGCGCCAGCCAGATGCAGGTAGAACAGTTCGCAGCTCGTCGTGAACGTGCGGACAATGAACTTACGGAAGCTCAACAGCAGCAAAATCTGGAGCAGGAAAATCTCGCCGAAGCCCGACGGTTGTTGTCGGCGGCTATTGAAACCATGGAGAAAGATGCACAACTGCGGGAAGAACTGTTACAGCAGCGCGATGGTTTGCGAGCCTCCCTGGATGAGTCCCGTCAGAATGCCCGCCACGACCGGGATCGCAAGCATGAACTGGCAATGCGAGAGAAATCCATCAGTACCCAGTTACAGTCGATACGCGAGGGTATTGGCCGGCTGGAAACTCAGGTTGAACGACTGCAGGAACGCCGTGAACAGCTGCGCACCACCTTTAAACAGGATGAAGATCCCACACAGGAATTGAAGGAACAACTGGCGGAGCAACTGGAGCGCCGGCTGGTGGTGGAAAAAGAATTGGCTGACGCCCGGCAGGCGCTGGAAACGGTTGAGCACCAGATGCGTGAAAATGAAAAACGTCGGGCCAGTCTGGAGCAGCAGATTCAGGAACAGCGCAGCGAACTGGAGCAGCAACGACTCACAGCCCAGGACCTGGTTACCCGCAGTAAAACGATTGTTGAACAGATTGGCGAACAGCAGTTTGATCTGGATACCCTGTTGGCTTCGCTAGCGGAGGATGCCGACCTGAGCCAGTGGGAAGGGGAGCTGGAAAAACTGGCTAACCGCATCCAGCGTCTGGGGCCCATCAATCTTGCAGCCATTGATGAGTTCAAAATTGAATCAGAGCGCAAAACCTATCTCGATGCCCAGAACGCCGAGCTGGAAGAAGCGCTGCAAACACTGGAAAACGCCATTCGCAAGATTGACCGGGAGACACGCACGCGCTTCAAGGAAACCTTTGATCGCATTAACAGTTCACTGCAGGAGTTGTTTCCTAAACTGTTTGGCGGCGGTCATGCCTATCTGGAAATGACCGGTGACGATTTGCTGGATACCGGTGTGGCGATCATGGCCCGCCCTCCAGGGAAAAAGAACACCACCATTCACCTGTTGTCCGGTGGAGAAAAAGCCATGACAGCGATTGGTCTGGTTTTTTCCATTTTCCACCTCAACCCTGCGCCATTTTGTATGCTGGATGAGGTGGATGCGCCCCTGGATGACGCCAACGTGGGACGTTATGCCCGCATGGTGGCCGAGATGTCGGAAAAAGTGCAGTTTATCTATATTTCCCACAACAAGATTGCGATGGAAATGGCCAATCAGTTGATGGGGGTGACCATGCACGAACCGGGTGTGTCACGACTGGTGAGTGTGGACGTAAATCAGGCTGTGGAATTGGCTGAAGCCTGATGCAGTGACAGTAGACAGCCGGTGTTGAAAGCAGTTATTTCTCATTACAATATTGTTTAAGCCTGACAGGATTAAATGACGATGGAATTTGGAGCTCGTGAAATGATGATTGCCTTGGGTGCATTGGTAGCCTTGGCAATTCTGCTCGATGTTATCCGTCGCATACGCAATGCCCGTTACGAAAAAATCCATATGCCGCGGCGCAAGCAGCCGATTTTTGATGAGGATGATCATCCCGAAGACTATGGCAGTGAATTGCCCAGTGGCGGTGCCCGGGTGGTGGGGTATCGGGACGATTCCGATGTCGAGCAATTGAGTCGGGAAGTGCGGGAGCGCGCAGAAGCCAATAAACCGAAACTCAGCGTGCCGAAACGAGAGCCAAAACAGAACTCGCTGAATCTGGATGATGTGCCCGCTATCCCGGATCAGAAGCAGACAGTGGCTGATGAGGTGGCGCTAGCTGATGACGAACCGGCAGTTGATGTGGTCGAAAAAGAACTTTCCGTAGAAGACACGAAGCCAGCGGCACCCGTCGAGGAACAAAAGCCCACCCGCTCTGCGCCGAAAGAGTCCAGGCCACCCGTGGTGAGCGTGGTCGTGCTGCATATGATGGCGCCACCAGAGGAACCATTCCCCGGCCAGGATTTGCTGGATGCTCTGCTTGGGGCCGGTTTACGCTACGGTTCAATGAAAATTTTCCACCGCCATACCGGTGATGACGGCTCCGGACCTGTGCTTTACAGTGTCGCGAATTCGGTGAATCCCGGTACCTTTGATCTCGACAACATGGAAAACTTTTCCACGCCCGGCGTGAGCCTGTTTTTTGCCATGGAAGATGTGGATGATCCGATGAAGGCGTTCACCCTGTTGTTGTCGGCAGCCAAGAAAATGTCTGCCGAGCTGGGGGGAGTGCTGAAGGATGAAAGCCGTAGTGTGCTGACCAAGCAGACAGAGGAACATTACCGGCAGCGTATTACTGATTATTGCCGTAGCCAGCTATCCGGGATTGAGTAATGGCCAAGCCCGACCCGGCGCTTCAGGAAGAGGCTGCAGCCCTTCGTCAGCAATTGCACGATCACAATTACCGTTATTACGCCCTGGATGACCCATCTATCCCCGACGCAGAATACGACCGTCTTCTGCGCCGGTTGCAACAACTGGAATTACAGTACCCATCGCTGAAAACGCCTGATTCACCCACACAGCGTGTGGGTGCGCCGCCCCTTTCCGCCTTTGAGACTGTTTCACATGAAGTACCCATGTTGTCTCTGGATAACGCTTTTAGCGACAAGGAACTGGAAGAGTTTAATCGCCGTATCATGGAGCGTCTGAAGCGGGAAGAACCGGTCAGTTACGTGTGTGAGCCCAAACTCGATGGGGTGGCGGTGAGCCTGTTGTATCAGGACGGTGTTCTGGTGCGCGGAGCGACCCGGGGTGATGGTACTACCGGGGAAAATATCACGGAAAATGTCCGTACCATCAAATCCATTCCTTTGCGCCTCAATATGCAGCCCCCCCCCAGCAGTCTCGAAGTGCGTGGCGAAATTTATATGCCCAAGGCCGGTTTCGAAAAGCTCAACAATGAAGCCCGCAACAGCGGGCAGAAACTGTTTGTTAACCCCCGTAATGCCGCGGCGGGCAGTCTGCGTCAGCTGGATTCCAGTATCACTGCATCCCGACCGTTGGAAATGGCGGTCTACAGCCTGGGTCTGACGGAAGGAGTGGATCTGCCTCCGACGCATATGGAAACACTGGGCTGTCTGCGCGAGTGGGGCTTTCTGGTCAACCCGAATATCGAGCTTCACCACGATTTGCAGGGCTGTCTGGCCTACTACGAAAAGATGGCGGAGATACGTCCGCAACTGCCCTGCGATATTGATGGCATCGTCTACAAGGTCAACGATTTCTCGCTACAGAGGCGACTGGGCTTTGTGGCCCGGGCACCCCGTTGGGCTATCGCCCGGAAATTTCCAGCTCAGGAAGAAATGACCCGCTTACTGGACGTCGAATTCCAGGTGGGAAGGACAGGTGCGGTGACGCCGGTGGCACGCCTGGAGCCGGTGTTTGTCGGGGGCGTGACAGTCAGCAATGCCACCTTGCACAATCAGGATGAAGTTGCCCGCCTGGGTCTGAAAATTGGCGACTCGGTGATCATACGGCGGGCCGGGGATGTGATTCCTCAGGTGGTTAAGGTGGTGGAGGAACGGCGTCCTGCCGATGCCCGGGACATTACTTTTCCCGATCACTGTCCGGTCTGCGGCTCCCCGGTAGAGCGGGTGGCAGATGAAGCGGTTGCCCGTTGTTCAGGTGGATTAATTTGCGCTGCCCAGCGCAAGCAGGCGATTAAACATTTTGCTTCGCGCAAAGCCATGGATATAGATGGGTTAGGCGATAAGCTGGTCGAGCAGCTGGTCGATCAGGGGTTGGTGCATTCCGTGGCTGATATCTACCGACTATCCCGGGAGCAGTTGGCAGGCCTGGATCGCATGGCGGAAAAGTCTGCAGCTAACCTGATTGATGCGCTGGAAGCGTCCAAGCTGGTCACCCTGCCTCGTTTTATCTACGCACTGGGTATTCGGGAGGTGGGAGAAGCTACAGCTCGGAGTCTGGCTCAACATTTTGGCGGCCTCGACGATATCAGTTCTGCCAGTCCAGAAACCCTTCAGGAAGTCCCTGATGTCGGTCCTGTCGTGGCCCATTTTGTCTGGGAGTTTTTTCAGCAGCCGGAGAATCTTCGGGTCATCGAGTCATTAAAAGGTGTGGGTGTCCACTGGCCGGCTCCGGCTCCGGCTGATGCCTCGCAACAGCCCCTCGCGGGCCAGACCTGGGTGCTCACGGGGACTCTCGAGAGTATGGGGCGTGCCGAGGCCAAGGAAAAACTGCAACAGCTCGGTGCCAAAGTGTCGGGTAGTGTCTCTGCCAAATCCACCTGTGTGGTCGCTGGTCCCGGTGCCGGCTCCAAGCTAGCTAAAGCCCGGGAGTTTGATATTCCAGTCATGGATGAAGCGGCATTGCTGGAGCTTTTCCAGAATCATCAGCTGATCTAGTCCTGATGCCCCCTCTCGCGCCTACCAATAGCCCAACGGGAAATTTTCGCGCCTATCTGCAGGGTGTTGGCAGCAGCTCTATGGCCCAGGGGTTGCAGATCGTGCTGTTTCCCTGGTTGCTGGTTGGCGTGCTCGGTGAAACGCCTGAGCGCGTTGGATTGGGGCAGATGGCATTGATGTTGCCCCAATTACTGTTTGTTCTCTGGGGCGGGGTTCTGTCTGATAATCGTCACCCCGGCCGACATCTGCTGCGTTTGTACCTGCTGTATAACCTGCCGTGCCTGATGTTACTGGCTGCGCTGGTAACAGGACACCTGTCCTACGGTCTGATGCTGGTCTTCGGCTTTGTTTTTGGCACTATTACCGCGTTTGTACAACCTGCCAGGGAAAGCCTGTTGTCCCGGGTTGTGGATAGCCAGTTACAACAGGCCGTTGCTAGGGCGTCGTTTGTGCAGTTCACCGCCCAAAGCCTGGGTATCGTTCTCGCAGGTTATCTGGAGCAAGTCAGTCTGCCATTGCTGTTGCTTGTTCAATTACTGTTGCTGAGTGTATCCGGCTGGTTCCTGCACCGCAGTCTTGGTCAATTGGAATCGGAGACCTCCCGGAACAGGAAATCGACCTGGCATGAGATGAAATCCGGATTGCAGTTGGTGCGTTCACATCCCCGGTTGTTGCAGCTGATGATGATTGTGGCTGCTACCGGTTTTCTCGGGTTTGGCATGTATCTGGTTGCTATGCCCCTGCTGACCAGAGAGGTCTATCACCAGGGGGCAGCCTTCTTTGCGTGGATACAGTTCAGCTTTATGTTTGGCGTGATTTTGTCCAACTTGGTGATTATTCGTTTGGTGAGTCGCTTTGCCAAACCCGGCAGGATATTGCTGGCCAGTCTGTTGGTGCGGGGTTTTTTTCTGCTGGTGATTTCTCTTCATCCACCACAGTGGCTGCTGTTTGTGATCATCGTGATGTGGGGTGGTGCCTCCGGTTTGGCCATGATGCTGGGCCGCTCCATGACCCATGAAGAATCTCCCCAGGCATATCGGGCACGTGTTGTGTCCGTATACCAGTTGGCATTATTCGGTTCAGCGCCCATCGGCGCCTGGTTGAGTGGTCAGGTGATCGCCGCATTTGGTGTGCTGACCGCCATTGGTTTCCTGGGCCTGCTGACGATTACCGCTGCCACAGTTGCCATTCTGTTCAGTGACCTCTGGAAACAGCGGGGGATGAAGCACCCCAATACGCCCTAAGCGCCTGAATCAGAGGCAGTAGTAGGTAGTCAGCATTGTTCCCGGAAAGCAAGCAGGGCGGCCGTCACGGCTACATTAAGGGACTCGACATCATTGTGCATGGGAATGCGCACATGGGTATCGCAACAGTCATAGACTGGTGGGCTCACGCCCTCTGTTTCGTTGCCAAGCACGTAGACTACTGGCCCGGAAGGCTGGAAATCCGCAAGAGGCTGTTCACTGTGTGAGGAGAGTGTGCAGGCAGTGACGCCCAATTGCTTGAGGGCCGTCAGTGCATCCGCAAGGTTGTCACAGTGAATTAAACGACTTTTGAACAGTGTGCCCGCACTGGCCTTGATTACCAGAGGGGACATGGATGCCGTGCCCTGTTTGGGTAACAGAATTCCATGGCAGGAACTTGCGGTGACCGAGCGAATGATCATGCCGAGGTTTTGTGGATTGGTGACACCATCCAGGGCGATCAGGCTGAATTTACCGCTGGGTGGGCTAGCAAGAAAGTCTTCCAACTGCAGGTGGTGCGGGCAGTCCAGGTCGGCGGCAACGCCCTGATCCTGTTTGCCATTTCGGGATATTCTGGAGAGTGCCAGTCGGTCGTGATAGCAAATTTCAATATCACGTTTTGTTGCTATGGCTTTAATCTCTTCAATGATCCCACCGGGCTTGTTGGTGTCAGCGAGATGAACCCGGTAGCAGGGTATATTCCTGTCTTGCAATGCCTCCAGTACCGGTTTGCGACCGTAGATGGTCAGCAGTCGCCCGAAAAATCGCTTGCGCTGCTGGTAATTGTTTTGGGAGTTGTGGTCAGCCCGCTTTGTCATGGCGTCATCAGTTTCAATGCAAAGGACTATTATAGAGCGATGGAACCTTTAACGGCTCAACAATTACAGCAATTTCAATTGCAGCTAATGAACCTGCAGGAAGAGCTGTGTCACTTGCTGGAGATATCCTCTGCGGCCAGTGATGTGGTGACCCTGGACCAGTCTCGTGTGGGACGATTGTCGCGCATGGATGCCATGCAGCAACAGCAAATGAGTCAGGCCAGCCGAGCCGCATACCGGGTGCGCTTGCAGGCGGTGGAGCGTGCTCTGAAATTATTTGAATCCGGTGATTACGGATACTGTGAAGACTGTGGTGAATCCATCGACCCGCGCCGTTTGGAAATCAAGCCTGAGTCGGTGTACTGCCTCGGCTGTCAGCTGGCCTGTGAAGACAGTCTTAAACCGATGTGAGAATCTTTTTATAGGCGTCCACGGCGTTGCCGAGTCCCATGGCGATGGCATCCACTGTGAGGGCATGGCCAATGGAAACTTCAAGCAGTCCCGGAACCGTGGCGTACTTTGCAAGGTTTGTCAGGTTCAGGTCGTGACCGGCATTGAGTCCCAGTCCAAGCTCCATAGCCAGTTCGGCGGCTCGATAATGTTGCTGAAAAATGTCATCTAGCTGGTGGCTTTCCCAGGCGGCTGCATAGGGGCCGGTATAGAGTTCAATTCTGTCGGCACCCACCTCTTTAGCGAGACGAATCTGCTCCTCAATAGGGTCCATGAACAGGCTGACGCGTATGCCGAGGGATTTCAGGTGCTCTATAATTGGGGCGACCTGGTCTGCCGAGCGGGTCAGATCAAACCCGTGATCCGAGGTCAGCTGGTTGTCGCTGTCGGGGACCAGCGTGCACTGGTCCGGTAGGACTTCCTCCACCAGGGGAATAAACCCTGGGTAGGTGCCTCTGGGTGGCGCAAGGGGGTTGCCTTCCACGTTGAATTCGAGGTCATCCAGTGGTGACAGCAGGGATGACAGTTCCCTGACATCCCCGGGGCGAATGTGCCGCTGGTCGGGTCTGGGGTGAACCGTGATGCCGTCGGCACCATGCTCAATACAAGTCCGGGCATGGGCAATGACGTCCGGGTAGTTGCCTTCCCTAGAGTTGCGAATCAGAGCAATTTTATTGAGATTGACGCTGAGAGCCGTGGACACGTTTACTCGTCGCCAATAATACGTGCACTGACAATATGAATCGGTTTTCTGGGCACGTCGCCATAGGGGCCAACCTGGCCGGTGGGGACAGCCGAAATTTTATCGACGACGTCCATTCCTTC